>NZ_JBJXHK010000043.1:0-18369 GCF_046638635.1 Lysobacter zhanggongensis | reverse complement strand
GCCGCGGTTCCGACCGCACCGGCCGCGCAGGTCGCGCCGGCGGCGAGCGCGGAGGTCCCGGCCGCGCCTGCGGCTGATACCGCATCGCAAACGCCGGAATCGGCACCGTCCGATCCTGCTGG
Organism: Lysobacter zhanggongensis; assembly: GCF_046638635.1. Lineage (NCBI taxonomy): Bacteria > Pseudomonadati > Pseudomonadota > Gammaproteobacteria > Lysobacterales > Lysobacteraceae > Lysobacter > Lysobacter zhanggongensis. The sequence continues at coordinate 18,247 of NZ_JBJXHK010000043.1, read as the reverse complement.
CGAGTAACGCGACGCGATACAATGTGTTTTAGACGCCCGGCAAGGAAGTCGGGGGTCCGGTCATGATGACCGTAACCGGCAGCTCAGCGATGGGCTGCCCGATCAGGAAGATGGCTGGATCATGTGCCCAGGTGGCGGAATTGGTAGACGCACTACCTTGAGGTGGTAGCGGCTTAGGTCGTGGGGGTTCGAGTCCCCCCTTGGGCACCACTCCAGCATTCACAAAAAGAACGGCATCCCCTGCCGACCGCGGCACGATCGATGCCGCCGAGCCAAGGCCGCGGCAACGCGGCGTAGCCGAGAGAACACAAGTGCTGGCCGAATACCTGCCGACCCTGCTGTTCCTGATCGTCGCCAGCGTCATCGGCGTCGCCCTGCTCGTGGTGGGCAACACCCTCGGGCCCAAGCGCCCCTCCCTGGAAAAGCTGTCGCCCTACGAATGCGGGTTCGAGGCGTTCGAGAGCGCGCGCATGCAGTTCGACGTGCGCTACTACCTCATCGCCATCCAGTTCATCATCTTCGACCTGGAAATCATCTTCATCGTGCCGTGGGCGACCGTGTTCCGTGATCTCGGGATGGTTGGCCTGATCGAGATGGGCATCTTCGCGAGCATGTTGCTGCTCGGATTCATCTACGTGTGGAAGAAGGGAGCGCTGGAATGGGAGTGAGCGAGACCCGGACTCTGGGCGATCGCGTCTCGGGCCTGATGCACAACCCGGTCCCGGAAGGGCGGCTCGACGACATCCTGCGTCCCGATGGCGACAACCCGCTGCTGCAGCAGGGCTTCGTCACCACCAACCTGGACACCCTGTGGAACTGGGCGCGGACCGGCTCGATGTGGCCGATGACGTTCGGCCTGGCGTGCTGTGCGGTCGAGATGATGCACGCGGGCGCTTCGCGCCTGGACCTGGATCGCTACGGCGTGGTCTTCCGCCCGTCGCCGCGCCAGTCCGATGTGATGATCGTCGCCGGTACCCTCGTCAACAAGATGGCCCCGGCGCTGCGCAAGGTCTACGACCAGATGCCCGATCCGAAGTGGGTGATCTCGATGGGTAGCTGCGCCAATGGCGGCGGCTATTACCACTATTCGTATTCCGTGGTGCGTGGCGTTGATCGGATCGTGCCGGTGGACGTGTACGTGCCCGGGTGCCCGCCGACGGCCGAAGCGCTGGTGTACGGCATCCTGCAGCTGCAGAAGAAGATCCGCCGCGGCACCAACTTCGGCGAGAACCGGCAGGGCATGCGCGGATGAGCAGCGAAGCCATGAATCCGACGGAGTTTGCGGACCGCCTGCGCGCGCGTTTCCCGGACGGCGTGGTCAGCGTCGTCCAGCCTCGGGGTGAGGTCACCCTGGACGTCGAACCCGCCGACTGGTTCGCCACGGCCACTGCGCTGCGCGACGAATCGGGCTTCGACACCCTGGTCGATGTCAGTGGCGTCGACTACCTCGGTTACGGCGCCGACGAGTGGGATACCGACGTGTCATCCGAAGGTTTCTCGCGTGGCGTCGAGGGCAAGGGGCCCGGGCGTTTCGTCTGGGGCGAGTCGCCCAATGGCGCCGCCGCGGTGCCCGAGCGCCGCTTTGCCGCCGTCGCACACCTGCTGTCGGTCGAGCACAACCTGCGCGTGCGTCTTCGCACGTTCGCTGCCGACGACGACCTGCCGGTGGTGTCCTCGCTCACATCGATCTGGCCGGGTGCCGACTGGTTCGAGCGCGAGGCGTTCGACCTCTACGGCATCGTGTTCGAGGGCCATCCGGACCTGCGTCGCATCCTCACCGACTACGGTTTCGTCGGCCACCCGTTCCGCAAGGATTTCCCGCTGATCGGCAATGTCGAGGTGCGTTACGACGCCGAGAAGCAGCGCGTGATCTACGAGCCGGTTTCGATCGAGCCGCGCGTGCTCGTGCCGCGCGTGATCCGTGACGACGCGCGCTACGAAACCTCCGCGCGGGAGTCCGCACAGCGACGCGAGGTGAAGCCATGAGCACGCCAGTGAATGGCGCCGCGGCGCAGGTGCCGCCGCCGGCCAGCGAGATGCCGCTGGTGAACACCTCCGGCCTGCGTAGCGCCGAGATCCGCAACTACAGCCTGAACTTCGGCCCGCAACACCCGGCCGCGCACGGCGTGCTGCGACTGATCCTGGAGATGGACGGCGAGGTCGTGCAGCGTGCCGATCCGCACATCGGGCTGCTCCACCGGGGCACCGAGAAGCTGGCCGAGTCCAAGCCATTCAACCAGTCGATCGGTTATATGGACCGGCTCGACTACGTGTCGATGATGTGCAACGAGCACGCCTACGTGCGCGCGATCGAGACCCTGATGGGGATCGAGGCGCCCGAGCGTGCGCAGTACATCCGCACGATGTTCGACGAGATCACCCGGATCCTGAACCACCTGATGTGGGTGGGCTCCAATGGCCTCGACCTCGGCGCGATGGCGGTGTTCCTGTACGCCTTCCGCGAGCGCGAGGAACTGATGGACTGCTACGAGGCGGTCTCTGGCGCGCGCATGCACGCGACCTACTATCGTCCCGGCGGCGTCTACCGCGACCTGCCCGACCGCATGTCGAAGTACCGCGAGTCGCCGTGGCGCAAGGGCAAGGATCTCAAGCGCTTCAACGCCTGGCGCGAGGGTTCGCTGCTCGATTACCTCGATGCGTTCTGCGACGACTTCCCCAACCGGGTCGACGAGTACGAAACGCTGCTCACCGACAACCGCATCTGGAAGCAGCGCACCGTTGGCGTTGGCGTGATCAGTCCCGAGACCGCCAAGGCGTGGGGCATGTCCGGCCCGATGATCCGCGGCTCCGGCGTCGCCTGGGACCTGCGCAAGATGCAGCCGTACGCGAAGTACGCCGAGGTCGACTTCGACATTCCGGTCGGCACCAACGGCGACTGCTACGACCGCTACCTGGTGCGCGTGGCCGAAATGCGCGAATCGACCCGCATCATCAAGCAGTGCGTGAAGTGGCTGAAGGCCAACCCCGGCCCGGTGATGGTCGACAACTACAAGGTCGCGCCTCCCTCCCGCGAGGAGATGAAGGACGACATGGAAGCGTTGATCCACCACTTCAAGCTGTTCACCGAGGGCTACTGCGTCCCGGCCGGCGAGACCTACTGCGCGGTCGAGGCGCCAAAGGGCGAGTTCGGCTGCTACCTGATCTCGGACGGCGCCAACAAGCCGTTCCGGGTCAAGCTGCGCGCGCCCGGGTTCGCCCACCTGTCGTCGATGGACACGGTGGTCAAGGGACACATGCTGGCGGACGTGGTGGCGATGATCGGCACCTATGACGTCGTATTCGGCGAGATCGACCGCTGATCCCGCGGGACGACGGGCGATCGGCTGAGGACCTATTGAAGAAATGAAAGCGACCGGAAATTTCGAGGCTTGCCAGCACGTCGACCCGATGGTGGCGCTGTCGGACAAGACCCGCGCGCACATCGACCACTGGCTGACCAAGTTCCCGCCGGACCGCAAGCGTTCGGCGGTGCTGCAGGGGCTGCACGCCGCGCAGGAGCAGAACGGCGGCTGGCTGAGCGACGAGATCATCGCCGCGGTCGCGAAGTACCTGTCGATCCCGCCGGTGTGGGCCTACGAGGTCGCCAGCTTCTACTCGATGTTCGAGACCGAGCAGGTCGGCCGCAACAACGTGGCGTTCTGCACCAACATCAGCTGCTGGCTCAACGGTGGCGAGGCTCTGGTCGCGCACGCCGAGAAGAAGCTCGGCTGCCGGCTCGGCGAGTCCACCGCCGACGGACGCGTGTACCTCAAGCGCGAGGAAGAGTGCGTCGCCGCATGCTGCGGCGCGCCGGTCGTCGTCATCAACGGCCATTACCACGAGAAGCTTGACACCGCGAAGGTGGACGAGCTGCTGGACGGGCTGGAGTAGGGCATGGGGCACCACGATTACAGCAAGGGCTACGGCCCGGTCGGCCCGGCGCCGCAGGAGCACAACGTCGTCTACACGACGCTGCACTTCGACAAGCCGTGGTCGTATGACAACTACCTCAAGACCGGCGGCTACAGTGCGCTGCGGAAGATCATCGAAGAGAAGATGGACCGCGCGGCGATCATCGAGATGATCAAGCAGTCCGGCCTGCGCGGGCGTGGTGGTGCGGGCTTCCCGACCGGCCTGAAGTGGAGCTTCATGCCCAAGCACGACGGCGAGAAGTACATCCTGTGCAACTCGGACGAGTCCGAGCCGGGCACCGCCAAGGACCGCGACATCCTGCGCTACAACCCGCACGCCGTGCTCGAGGGCCTGGCGATCGCCTGCTATGCCACCAATACGAAGGTGGCCTACAACTACCTGCGCGGCGAGTTCCACCACGAGCCGTTCGAGCACCTGGAAGAGGCGACCCGCGAGGCCTACGCCAACGGCTGGCTGGGCAAGGACATCCTCGGCAGCGGCGTGGACATCGACATCCACAACGCGCTGGGTGCCGGGGCCTACATCTGTGGCGAGGAAACCGCGCTGATGGAGTCGCTGGAGGGCAAGAAGGGCCAGCCGCGTTTCAAGCCGCCGTTCCCGGCCAATTTCGGCCTGTACGGCAAGCCGACGACGATCAACAACACCGAGACCTACGCGTCCGTGCCGGCGATCATCCGCAACGGCGCCGAGTGGTTCCTCAACCTGGGCAAGCCCAACAACGGTGGCGCCAAGGTGTTTTCGGTGTCGGGCCACGTCGCCCGCCCCGGCAACTACGAGATCCGCCTGGGCACCCCGTTCGCCGACCTGCTGGAGATGGCCGGCGGCATGCGCGAAGGCCGTCGGATCAAGGGCGTGATTCCCGGTGGCTCGTCGATGCCGGTGCTGCCGGGCGAGACCATGATGGGTCTTACGATGGACTATGACGCGCTGCAGAAGGCCGGCTCCGGCCTCGGCTCGGGCGCGGTCATCGTGATGGACGACACCACCTGCATGGTCCGCGCCTGCCAGCGCATTGCGCGGTTCTACTTCAAGGAAAGCTGCGGGCAGTGCACCCCGTGCCGCGAAGGCACCGGCTGGATGTACCGCATGGTGAGCCGCATCGCCAACATGGAAGCAACCCTGGACGACCTGGAGATGCTGCGCACCGCGGCCGGCCAGATCGAGGGCCACACCATCTGTGCGTTCGGCGAAGCCGCCGCCTGGCCGATGCAGGGCTTCCTGCGCCATTTCCGCCCCGAGTTCGAGTACGCGATCGTGAACAAGCGGTTCCTTGTCGATGACCAGGCCGCCGGCACCGTGGAGAAGGCCGCATGAGCGCGCAGCCGGAAAACCCCAACGTGCCTGCCGACCACGTCACCATCCACATCGATGGCGTCGAGATGTACGCGCCCAAGGGCTCGATGGTCATCCAGGCCGCCGACAAGGCCGGTATCCCGATCCCGCGGTTCTGCTACCACGACAAGCTGAGCATCGCGGCCAACTGCCGCATGTGCCTGGTCGAGGTCGAGAAGATGCCGAAGCCGGCGCCGGCCTGCGCCACGCCGGTCATGGACGGCATGAAGATCTCCACACGCAGCGACAAGGCGCTGGGTTCGCAGCGCAACGTGATGGAGTTCCTGCTGATCAACCATCCGCTCGACTGCCCGGTCTGCGACCAGGGCGGCGAGTGCGAGCTGCAGGACCTGTCGCTCGGTTACGGCCGGTCGGTCAGCCGCTTCGTCGAGCGCAAGCGCTCGGTACCCGACGAGGACATCGGTCCGCTGGTGGCGACCGAGATGACCCGCTGCATCCACTGCACCCGGTGCGTGCGTTTCACGGCCGAAGTCGCCGGCACCTACGAGCTGGGTGGCATGTACCGCGGCGAGAACCTGCAGATCGGCACGTATGACGGCAAGCCGCTGACCACTGAGCTGTCGGGCAACGTCATCGACGTGTGCCCGGTCGGTGCACTCACCAACAAGCCGTTCCAGTTCAAGGCGCGTGCGTGGGAACTGCTGGCCCGCGAGTCGCTGGGCTACCACGATGCGCTGGGAAGCAACCTGTTCCTGCACGTGCGCCGGGGCCAGGTCCTGCGCACGGTTCCACGCGACAACGACGCGGTCAACGAGTGCTGGCTGTCGGACCGCGACCGTTACTCCCACCAGGGCCTGTACGCCGACGACCGTGCCACCGCGCCGATGGTCAAGGATGGCGGCGAGTGGCGTGAGGCATCGTGGGATGAAGCGCTCGCGCGCGCGGCGAAGATCCTCCGCGAGAACGGCGCCGACCGGCTCGGGATGCTGGTCCATCCGGCGACCTCCAACGAGGAGGGCGTATTGCTTGCCCGCCTCGCCGACGCGCTGGGCACGGGCAACATCGACCACCGCATTTCGCAGCACGACCTGTCCGACGCCGCCATCGCCGAAAACTTCGCGATGCCGGTCGCCGAAATCGAGAAGGCCGACCTGGTCGTGCTCGTCGGCGGCAACCTGCGCCACGAGCTGCCGCTGGTGAATGCCCGCGTGCGCAAGGCGTGGATGAACGGCGCCAAGGTGCACGTGGTCAATCCGGTCGATTTCGACCAGACCTTCGACCTCGCCGGCAAGCAGATCGTGGCGCCGTCCGCGATCGCCGGTGCGCTGGACGATGCCGCGCTGCGTGAGGCCGCGACGGCTGCGACGCGGGCGGTGGTCATCGTCGGCGCACTGGCCGAAAACGGTGTGCATGCCGCCACCATCCGCGCGGCGGCGGCCGACTTCGCGCGGGCCACGGGGGCGGCACTGTGCCGCATTCCGCAGGGTGCGAACGCGGTTGGCCTGGCGGACCACGGCGTGCTGCCAACCGGTCTCGACGCCGGTGGGATGCTTGCCGAGCCGCGCACCGCTTACGTGATCTACGGCATCGAGCCAGGCCTGGACTTCGCCGATACCGGCGGCGCAATGAAGGCGTTGGGCGGTGCCCAGGTCGTCGCGTTCAGCGCGTTCGCCTGCCAGTCCACCCGCGCCGTGGCCGACGTGATCCTGCCGATCGGCCTGCTGCCGGAGGTGGATGCGACCCTGACCAACCTCGACGGGCGCGAGCAGGTCGTGGTGGCGGGTGGCAAGCTCCCGGGCGAGGCGCGCGCCGGCTGGCGCGTGCTGCGTGCACTCGGCGGCCTGCTCCAGGCCGACGGCTTCGAGTTCACCGACCTGGTCGGCCTCCGTGCCAGCGTTGCCAAGCGCGATGTCACCGTCGCCGCCGGCCGCGCAGTGCAACCGGCGGGCGAGGGCATCGAACTGGCCTCCAGCATGGGCATCTACCGCAGCGACGCGGTCGTCCGTCGGGCGGCAGCGCTGCAGGCGCATCCGCTGAACCAGGCGCCGCGCGCGATGGTCAATCCCGCCGATCTCGACGGGCTGGGGCTTGCCGACGGCGCCACCGGGAAGTTCACCACCGCGCAGGGAACGGCGACGCTGCCGGTCTCGGCGAGCGACAAGGTCGCGCGCGGGACGGTGTGGGTCGAGAGCGGCCATGGCGCAACCGCGCCGCTTGCCGCCGGACGCGTGCAGGCGGGGAGGGCTTGAGCATGGTGTCGGGCATGATCGACGCGATCCACGACGGTTTCCTGTCCTTCGGCATGCTGGGCGAGGGCGCCTGGATCGTGCTGAAGATCCTGCTCATCGTGATGCCGGTGATCATCGCCGTCGCGTTCTACGTGCTGTGGGAGCGCAAGCTGATCGGCTGGATGCACTCGCGCCACGGGCCGATGTACGTCGGCATGGGCATCCTGCAGACCTTCGCGGATGTCTTCAAACTGCTGTTCAAGGAAGTCATCCAGCCCTCGAGCGCATCGCCGTTCCTGTACCGGCTTGCGCCGCTGATCGTGCTGGTGCCCTCGTTCGCGGCGTGGGCGGTGGTGCCGTTCGACGCCCAGCTGGTGCTGTCGAATGCCAATGCCGGGTTGCTGTACCTCTTGGCGATGACCTCGCTGGGCGTGTACGGGATCATCCTGGCCGGCTGGGCATCCAACTCGAAGTACGCCTTCCTCGGTGCGATGCGTGCCGCCGCGCAGATGGTGTCGTACGAAATCGCGATGGGCTTCGCCCTGGTCGGCGTGATGGTCGCGGCCGGCAGCCTCAACCTGAGCGAGATCGTGATGGCCCAGGCCGGCAATGGCGGCCTGTTCGAGTGGTTCTGGCTGCCGCTGCTGCCGCTGTTCGTCGTGTACTTCGTGTCCGGCGTCGCCGAGACCAACCGCGCGCCGTTCGACGTGGTCGAGGGCGAGTCGGAGATCGTCGCCGGGCACATGGTCGAGTACTCGGGCGCATCGTTCGCGCTGTTCTTCCTGGCCGAATACGCCAACATGATCCTGATCAGCTTCCTGGTCGCGATCTTCTTCCTGGGCGGCTGGCTCAGCCCGTTCCAGGGCTGGGGCATCCCGCTGCTGTCGGTCGACGGCTGGTGGTGGCTGTTCGCCAAGGTGTTGTTCTTCGCGAGCGCGTACGTCTGGTTCCGTGCGACGTTCCCGCGCTATCGCTACGACCAGATCATGCGGCTGGGCTGGAAGGTGTTCATCCCGCTGTCGATCGCCTGGATCGTCGTCGCCGCGTTGATGGCGTACTACGGCGTGTTCCTGCCGGGACAATGAGACTGAGATGAGCAACCGCGCGCCAAACCGAATCGTTTCGTACTTCAAGAGCCTGCTGCTCATCGAGCTGCTGCAGGGTATGGGGTTGACCCTCAAGTACCTGTTCAAGCCCAAGTACACGCTGATGTACCCGATGGAGAAGACGCCGCAGTCGCCGCGCTTCCGCGGCATCCATGCGTTGCGCCGCTATCCCAACGGCGAGGAGCGCTGCATCGCCTGCAAGCTGTGCGAGGCGGTGTGCCCGGCCCTGGCGATCACCATCGACTCGGAGAAGCGCGAGGACGGCAGCCGCCGCACCACGCGTTACGACATCGACCTGTTCAAGTGCATCTTCTGCGGCTTCTGCGAGGAGTCGTGCCCGGTGGATTCGATCGTCGAGACGCACATCCACGAATACCACTTCGACCAGCGCGGACAGAACATCGTCACCAAGCCGCAGTTGCTGGCGATCGGCGACCGGCTCGAGGCCGAGATCTCCGAACGCCGCGCCGCCGACGCGCCCTTCCGCTGAGTGCCCGCCATGGACCTCGCTTTCATCGCATTCCTCCTGTTCGCCCTGACGGCGGTTGCCGCGGCCATTGGCGTGATCAGCGTCCGCAACCCGGTCCACGCCGCGCTGTCGCTGGTGCTGACCTTCTTCTCCGTCGCCTGCGTGTGGCTGATCGCCGGGGCCGAGTTCCTCGGCGTGGCGCTCGTGCTGGTGTACGTCGGCGCGGTGATGGTGCTGCTGCTGTTCGTCGTGATGATGCTCGACATCGACGTCGCGCCGTTGCGCGAGGGCTTCGTGCGCTACCTGCCGGTCGGCCTGCTGGTCGCGGTGGTGATGCTCGTCGAGATGCTGGTGCTGATCGGGGCCAAGGTCCAGTTGGGCACGCCGCTGGCCGACGACCCGACGGCAGGCATCTCCAACACAAAGTGGCTGGCCGAGGCGCTGTTCACCCGCTTCCTGCTGCCGTTCGAGACCGCCGCGGTGATCCTGACCGTCGCCGTCATCGCCGCTGTGATGCTGACCCTGCGCCGTCGCGAGGGCGCCAAGCACCAGAACCCGGGTGACCAGGCGCGGGTGCGCGCCGGTGACCGCCTGCGCATGGTCAAGGTGGATGCCGTCCGCCCGCCGCCGCCGCAGCCGCCGCGTTCGCTCGATGGATCCGCGTCCGACGTGGAGGTGAAGCCGTGACCCTGTTTGCCCTGACCCCGGGCCACTTCCTCATGCTCGGCGCCGCGCTGTTCTGCATCAGCGTTGCCGGCATCTTCATCAACCGCAAGAACGTCATCGTCCTGCTGATGTGCCTGGAGCTGTTGCTACTCGCAGTCAATATCAACTTCGTGACGTTCTCGCGGCAGTTCGGCGACCCGGCCGGCCAGGTGTTCGTGTTCTTCATCCTGACCGTCGCCGCCGCCGAGGCTGCCATTGGCCTGGCGATCCTCGTCACGCTGTTCCGCAACCGGCGCACGATCAACGTCGCCGAAATCGACACGATGAAGGGCTGAGCCGGATGGAGTACGCCATTTCCAAGTCGGTGCTGCTGGCGATCGTGCTGGCGCCGCTGCTGGGTTCGATCCTCGCCGGCCTGTTCGGCCGCTGGATCGGTCGCGCGGGTTCGCACAGCGTCACGATCCTCGGCGTCGCCGCCAGTTGTGCGATGTCCGCCTACGTGCTCTGGCAGCTCGTGGGGCAGGGCGCGGCGCCGTTCAACGAGAACGTCTACACCTGGTTCCAGGTCGGTGGCGTCGAGGCGCACGTCGGCTTCATGGTCGACAAGCTCACCGCGATGATGATGGTGGTGGTGACCTTCGTGTCGCTGCTGGTGCACATCTACACCATCGGCTACATGCACGAAGATGACGGCTACCAGCGCTTCTTCAGCTACATCTCACTGTTCACCTTCTCGATGCTCATGCTGGTGATGAGCAACAACTTCCTGCAGCTGTTCTTCGGCTGGGAAGCGGTCGGCCTGGTGTCCTACCTGCTCATCGGCTTCTGGTACAAGAAGCCGACCGCAGTGTTCGCCAACCTCAAGGCGTTCCTGGTCAACCGCGTGGGCGATTTCGGCTTCCTGCTCGGTATCGCCGGCGTGCTGCTGATGTTCGGCTCGCTGGACTACGCCACCGTGTTCGCCAACGCACCGGCGATCGAGGGCATGACCATGTCGATCATCGCCGGCCAGGAATGGTCGGTCGCGACTGTCATCTGCATCTGTCTGTTCATCGGCGCGATGGGCAAGTCCGCGCAGGTGCCGCTGCACGTCTGGCTGCCCGACTCGATGGAAGGCCCGACCCCGATTTCCGCGCTGATCCACGCCGCGACGATGGTGACCGCCGGCATCTTCATGGTCGCGCGCATGTCGCCGCTGTTCGAGCTCAGCCAGACGGCGCTCAACTTCATCCTGTTCATTGGTGCCACCACGGCGTTCTGGACCGGCCTGATCGGCATTGTGCAGAACGACATCAAGCGCGTGGTCGCGTATTCGACGTTGTCGCAGCTGGGCTACATGACCGTCGCACTGGGCGTGTCGGCCTACAGCGCGGGCGTGTACCACCTGATGACGCACGCGTTCTTCAAGGCGCTGCTGTTCCTCGGTGCCGGCTCGGTCATCATCGCGATGCACCACGAGCAGGACATGCGCCGAATGGGCGGGCTGAAGAAGTACATGCCGATCACGTACTGGACGATGCTGCTGGGCACGCTCGCGCTGGTGGCCACGCCGTTGTTCAGCGGCTACTACTCCAAGGATGTGATCATCGAGGCCACACACCTGGCCGCCGCCAGCGACCGTGCCGGCTGGATCGGGCACTACGCCTACTGGGCGGTGCTGCTGGGTGCGTTCGTGACGGCGTTCTACAGCTTCCGCCTGCTGTTCATGACCTTCCACGGCAAGGAGCGCTTCCGCGACGCGCACGCCGACGGTCACGCCGCCCATGACGACGGCCACGGTCACCATGGTGTGCACGAACCGCACGAGTCGCCGTGGGTGGTCACCGTTCCCCTGGTGCTGCTGGCGATCCCGTCGGTGCTGATCGGCTTCTTCACCGCCGGCCCGATGCTGTTCGGGACTGACTGGAGTGGCCACGTCGAGCAGCTGCCATTCTTCCTCGGCGCGATCGAGGTCAATCCCGTACGTGACGTGATGGCCACGCTGAAGGCCGAGCTCTGGCACGGCCCCGTCGAACTGGCGCTGCACGCAGTCAAGGCGCCGTCGTTCTGGCTGACGGTCGGCGGCTTCGTGCTCGCGCTGGTCATGTACTGGTGGAAGCCCGAGTTGGCCACCCGCGCGCGCAACACGTTCGCCTGGCCGGTCCGCGTGCTGGAGAACAAGTACGGCTTCGACGCGCTGTGGATCGACGGTTTCGCCGGCGGCAGCCTGCGGCTCGGCAAGGCCTCGCGTGCGGTCGACACCCACGTGATCGACGGCATCGCGGTCAACGGTAGTGCGCAGGCTGTTGGCCTGGTCGCGCGGCTGGCCCGGCAGGTGCAGTCGGGTTTCCTCTACCACTACGCGTTCGCGATGATCCTCGGCCTGATCGTGCTGATGGCCGTGCTCATCTCGACTTTGAACTGACAAGGACCGCGACGTGACCCCTGTGCCTGCTACAAGCACGCTGCCCTTGCTGAGCCTGCTGATCTGGCTGCCGATCATCGGTGGCTTCCTTACCCTCGCGTTCGGCAACGGCCGCGCCAACCCCGCGCGGTGGTTCGCCACCGGCGTGGCGGCGCTGACCCTGTTGCTGACGGTGCCGCTGTTCACCGGGCTGGACCTGGCCATCCCTGCGATGCAGTTCGTGGAGAACCACGCCTGGATCCCGGCCTTCGACATCCGCTATCACCTGGGCGCTGACGGCATTTCGGTCGCGTTGATCGGACTCACCACGCTGACCTCGCTGCTGGTGCTGATCGGGGCCTGGAACGTCGACAAGCGGGTCAGCCAGTACTACGCGGCCTTCCTGATCCTCGAGGGCCTGATGGTCGGCGTCTTCGCCTCGCTTGACGCGATGCTGTTCTACGTGTTCTTCGAGTGCATGCTGATCCCGATGTTCATCATCATCGGCGTCTGGGGCGGCCCGCGCCGGGTGTACGCATCGATCAAGTTCTTCCTGTACACCTTCCTCGGCTCGCTGTTCATGCTGGTCGCGCTGATCTACCTCTTCATGAAGGGTGGCAGCTGGCAACTGGCCGACATGTACGCACTCCCGCTCACCGCCACCGAGCAGATGTGGATCTTCTTCGGGTTCCTGATCGCGTTCGCCGTGAAGGTACCGATGTTCCCGGTCCACACCTGGCTGCCCGACGCACACGTCGAGGCGCCCACTGCCGGTTCGGTCGTCCTGGCCGCGATCATGCTGAAGATCGGTGGCTACGGGTTCTTGCGCTTCATCCTGCCGATCGTTCCCGACGCGGGTGCCGAGTGGGCCTGGCTGGTGGTGGCCGCGAGCCTGGTGGCCATCGTCTACGTGGGCCTGGTCGCGCTGGCACAGGACGACATGAAGAAGCTGGTTGCGTATTCGTCCGTGTCGCACATGGGGTTCGTGACGCTGGGTGTGTTTATTGCGTTCGCGCTGGTGCGCGACCACGGCAACCTCGACGGCGCGCGGCTCGGCCTGCAGGGCGCGATGGTCCAGATGATCAGCCACGGGTTCATCTCGGGCGCGATGTTCACCTGCATCGGGGTGCTGTACGACCGCATGCACACGCGCCGGATCTCCGACTACGGCGGCGTCGCCACGCCGATGCGCTGGTTTGCGCTGTTCTACGTGCTGTTCGCGATGGCCAACTCCGGCTTGCCGGGCACGTCAGGCTTCGTCGGCGAGTTCATGGTGATCATGGCGAGCTTCCAGCAGCATCCGCTGGTCGCCTTCTTCGCGGCGCTGACGTTGATCATCGGCGCCGGTTACACGCTGTGGCTGGTCAAGCGCGTGCTGTGGGGCCCGGTGGCAAACGACAACGTCGCCAGCCTCAAGGACATCGACGGCCGCGAGTGGGCCGTGCTCGGTGTGTTCGCCATCGGCACGCTGCTGGTGGGCGTGTGGCCCAAGCCGTTGACCGACCTGATGGAACCGTCGATCGCCAACCTCGCGATGCAGATCGCGGCCTCCAAGCTGTAAACCCGGACCCGGTTCGGCGCACCACGCCGACCCTTCAGAGATTTGCCCATGATTGCAGTACGTTCCGCTGCCGAGTTGATGCCACTGCTGCCCGAGCTGGTGCTGGTCTGTGGCGCCTTCGCGCTGCTGATGCTCGACCTGTTCCTGCCCGCGGGCCGACGGGTGGTCACGCACCTGTCGTCGATCGCGCTGCTGGTGGTGGTGGTCGCGCTGATTGCCAGCGGTGTCGGCGGACACGGCGACGTACTGGGCGGCATGTTCGTGCGCGATACCGCGGCCGACGTGCTGAAGATCTCCATCGCTGGTATCGGTGCGCTGGCGATGGTCTACCTCTGGCCGTACCTGCGCGAGCGTGGGCTGTACCAGGGCGAGGTGTCGGTGCTCATGCTGTTCGCCACGCTCGGCATGATGCTGCTGGTGTCGGCCGGCTCGCTGGTGATGGTTTACGTCGGCCTGGAGATGCTCGCGCTGTGCTCCTACGCGCTGGTCGCGCTGGACCGCGACAGCCCGTTGGCCTCCGAGGCGGGCATCAAGTACTTCGTGCTGGGCGCGCTGGCATCCGGCCTGCTGCTGTACGGCCTGTCGCTGGTCTACGGTTCGACGGGCACGCTGGACCTCACCGAGATTTCGGCCGCGGCCCAGGCTTCCGGCGCTTCGACCATGCTGGTGACCGGCGTTGCGTTCATGGTGGCCGGCATCGCGTTCAAATTCGGTGCCGCGCCGTTCCACATGTGGTTGCCCGACGTCTACCACGGCGCACCGACCCCGATTACGCTGTTCATCGGTTCGGCGCCGAAGCTGGCGACCTTCGGCATGACCTACCGACTGCTTGAAGTCGGCCTGGGTCCGCTGGACGACCACTGGCGCCTGATGCTGGCCGGGCTGGCCGTGCTTTCGCTCGCCTTCGGCAACCTCGGCGCGCTGGTGCAGACCAACTTCAAGCGCATGCTGGCGTACTCGACTATCTCCCACGTCGGCTTCCTCTTCCTGGGCTTTGCCGGGGGCGGGGTGGATGGCTTCGCCGCCGCGATGTTCTATGCGATCAGCTACGCCATCATGGCAGCGGCCGCGTTCGGCGCGATCGTGGTGATGTCCAGCCGCGGTTTCGAAGCCGATCGGATCGACGACTACAAGGGCCTCAACGCGCGCAGCCCGTGGCTGGCGGGCATGATCCTGATCACGATGGTGTCGCTGGCCGGCGTCCCGCCGTTCCTCGGCTTCTGGGCCAAGCTTGCGGTACTGCAGGCGGCGATCGAGGGCGACATGCTGTGGCTGGCGATCGTCGGCATCGTGTTCGCGGTGGTGGGCGCGTACTACTACCTGTACGTGGTCAAGGCCATGTACTTCGACGAGCCCGAAGGCACGATGCCGGCACCCAGCGGCAACCGGCCGATGCGCATCGTGTTCGGGGTCAATGCGGTGGCGCTGCTTGCACTGGGCCTGGCGTGGAGCCCGATCATGGCGTGGTGCCAGCGCGCCTTCGCCGGCTGAGGCGAAGGAAGTGCAGGCCCCAGGGAAATAATCCCTGTTAAGGCTTGCGGAGTTTCAAGTCCGTCGCTATCATGGACGGCCTGATGCGGGGTGGAGCAGTCTGGCAGCTCGTCGGGCTCATAACCCGAAGGTCGCAGGTTCAAATCCTGCCCCCGCTACCAGCTTCGGCTGATCAAGGAAGCCTCTTCGCGAGGCTTTCTTTTTTAGCCAACGGCTCGGGCTTGGCGACGCGTTCTGCTCACGCGTCGCACCGACATCCAGCGGTATGGACAAGGGGCCCTCGGGCCCTTTGTTGTTTCCGGCCCCCGGGCCGTGCTTCCGCCCCTCGGACCCGTCGTCGCTTCAGCGCGCAGTCCGCAGGACCTCCGCCAGTCGCAACCGCAGGAGTACCAGCGCGTGACGGACAAAGCGACCGAGATCTCCCGCCTGCTGGCCCCGACCGTCGAGTCGCTCGGGCTGGAGCTGCTGGGCATCGAGTACCTGCCCGCACCGGGCGGGGCGCTGGTGCGCCTGTACATCGACGTTCCCGCCGGCGAGGCGGGTGATGACGGGGAGCCGCGTGCGGTCGGTATCGAGGACTGCGAGGCGGTCAGCCGCGAGGTGTCGGCCCAGCTCGACGTCGAGGACCCGATCAGCGGAAACTACACCCTTGAGGTCTCTTCGCCCGGTCTGGACCGGCCGCTGTTCACGCGGGCCCATTTCGAGCGCTTCGCGGGGCAGACCGCCAAGGTCACGCTCAAGCTGCCGCAGGACGGACGCCGTCGCCTGACCGGCTCGATCGCCCGCATCGAGGGCGACCAGATCACTTTCCTGGTCGATGGCGCGGAGTTCACCACCGCCGTCGACAACATCGACAAGGCGCGTCTGGTCCCGGACTGGGCCGCGCTGGGGCTGGCCCCCACCAAGCCCGGTGGCAAGCGCCGCCAGGACACCACCCAATCCGACAAACCAACCAACAAGCCGGCGGCCGACAAGCCGACCCCGGCGGAGTGACGAGATGAGCAAGGAACTGTTGCTGGTCGTGGACGCAGTCGCCAACGAGAAGGGCGTCCCGCGCGAGGTGATCTTCGAGGCGATCGAGGCCGCGCTGGCGTCCGCCGCCAAGAAGCGCTACCACGACGAGGATGTGCTCGTGCGCGTCGCCATCGACCAGAAGGACGGCAGCTACGAGACCTTCCGCCGGATGGAGGTCGTGGCCGACGACGTGGTGATGGAATCGCCTGACCGCCAGGTGCGCCTGATGGACGCCGTCGACGAGGTCGAGGGCGTCGAGGTCGGCGACTTCATCGAAGAGCAGATCGAGAACCCGGACTTCGGGCGCATCGCCGCGCAGGCCGCCAAGCAGGTCATCGTGCAGCGTGTGCGCGAGGCCGAGCGTGCCCAGGTCGTCGACCAGTGGAAGGACCGCGTCGGCGAGCTGGTCACCGGCATCGTCAAGCGCGTGGAGCGCGGCAACATCTACGTCGACCTGGGCGGCAACGCCGAGGCGATCATCCCGAAGGACAAGGGCATCCCGCGCGACGTGCTGCGCGCCGGCGACCGCGTCCGCGGCTTCCTGTTCGACGTGCGCACCGAGCCCCGCGGGCCGCAGCTGTTCATCAGCCGCGCCGCGCCGGAATTCATGATGGAACTGTTCAAGCTCGAGGTGCCGGAAGTCGGCCAGGGGCTGGTTTCGATCAAGGCCTGCGCCCGCGACCCCGGTGACCGCGCCAAGATCGCGGTGCTGGCCCACGACAACCGTACCGATCCGATCGGCGCCTGCATTGGCATGCGCGGTTCGCGCGTGCAGGCGGTGACCAACGAGCTCAACGGCGAGCGCGTCGACATCGTGCTGTGGTCGGACAATCCCGCGCAGTTCGTGATCAACGCGATGGCGCCGGCCGAGGTGCAGTCGATCATCGTCGACGAAGAGAAGCACTCGATGGACCTCGCGGTCGCCGAGGACCGTCTCGCCCAGGCGATCGGCAAGGGCGGCCAGAACGTGCGCCTGGCCAGCCGCCTGTCGGGCTGGCAGCTCAACGTGATGACGCAGGACCAGGTCACCGCGAAGTCGGAGGCCGAGCAGGCCGCCGCCCGCGAGCTGTTCCAGGCCAAGCTGGAGGTCGACGAGGAGATCGCCGGCATCCTGGTGTCCGAGGGCTTCAGCACGGTAGAGGAAATCGCCTACGTGCCGGTCGGCGAGTTGCTGGCGGTCGAGGGCTTTGACGAGGACATCGTCGAAGAGCTGCGCGCCCGCGCCCGCGACGCGCTGCTCAACGAGGCGCTGGCGGCCGAGGAGGAGCTCGACGAGCACCAGCCGGCCGAGGACCTGCTTACGCTGGAAGGCATGGACGACGAGCTTGCCTTCGCGCTGGCGGCACGCGGGGTGGTCACCCGCGACGACCTGGCCGACCTCGCCACCGACGAGTTGACAGACATCGAGGGCGTCGACGAGGCCCGGGCCGCCGCGCTGATCATGGAAGCGCGCAAGCACTGGTTCGAGTAAGGACGCACGCGATGCCGACGATTTCGCCATGAACACGGGACTGCACCCATGAGGTAGCAGGGCTAGAATTGAACGATCACGCGCGGGGCAGGTCCCCGCGCCACAGGACACGGAAACCGAATGTCGCAGCAAACCACCATCCGCAAGCTGGCCACGCTGGTTAATACGCCGGTCGAGAAATTGCTGGAGCAGCTGGCCGAGGCCGGCATGCCTTTCAGCGATCCCGACCAGGCCGTCTCCAGCACCGAGAAGGTCAAGCTGCTCGGCTTCCTGCGTCGCACCCACGGCAAGGCCGACAAGTCGGCCGTCGAGGACGCAGCCCCCAAGAAGATCACCCTGAGCCGTAGCCGGAAGCAGGAGCTGACGGTCGGTGGCGGCAAGAGCCGCGCGACGGTCGATGTCCTGGTGCGCAAGAAGGTGACCGTTGTCCGTCCTGATGCCGACCAGCCCGCGCCGACCGACGAGCGGGCGGAGATCCTGCGCAAGCTGGAGGAATCCAAACAGCGCAACCTCGCCGAGCAGCAGGCGCTGGCCGAGGCCGACCGCCGCCGCGCGGAAGAAGCCGAGGCCGCGAAGCGGGCTGCCGAAGAGGCCGAGCGCCTCAAGGCCGAGGTGGCCGCGGCCGCCGAGGC
>NZ_JBJXHK010000042.1:0-19715 GCF_046638635.1 Lysobacter zhanggongensis | reverse complement strand
GTCTCGACCCGGCAGCGCGAGCCCAGCGGCGCCGAGCAGCCCGATGCCTCCAGCGTCAGGCCGACCGCGCGGCGGAGCACGCCCTCGCGGGCCAGGCCGAGCGACGGCGGCTGCGCACCGGATGCGGCCAGCCGTGCCGCCAGTCGCAGGTTGCGGGCTTCTTCCCAGTGTTCGGCGGCGACGGTGGTCATGTGCGCGGCTCCGTCACCGGTGTGTTGACGAAGGCATCCAGGCAGGCCTGCAACCGCGCGGCGAGGGTGCCGTCGATGCGCATGCTCTCGCTGTGCAGTCGCAGTTCGCCGCGGGCCAGCGCGGAGTCGGCGGTCAGGCGCACGCCGCTGAGGCCGGCCAGGTGCGGCGCGAGCACGCCCAGGTCGTCGGGATGCAGGCGCAGTTCGACCTCGCGCGAGCTGGTGCCGACGGCGTCGAGCGCCTCGCGCACCAGGTCGGCCAGCAGGGTGGGGTCGGCAACGTAGCTGCGGCCGAGTAGGGCGCCGGCGATGCGCACCGCCAGGTCGCCGAGCGCGTCCGCCACTTCACCGTCGAGGCGGGCCAGCGGGCGGGTGAAACCGTCGAGGATGCCTTCGATGCGCGCGAGTTGCCGGCGCATCTCGACCTGGCCGGCGGCCANGCGCGTCCGCCACTTCACCGTCGAGGCGGGCCAGCGGGCGGGTGAAACCGTCGAGGATGCCTTCGATGCGCGCGAGTTGCCGGCGCATCTCGACCTGGCCGGCGGCCAGGCCCTCGGCGTGGCCGGCCGCGTAGCCTTCGTCATGCGCGGCGCGTTCGAGCGCCTGCAGGTCTTCCACGCTTGGTGGCGGCGGCAGCGGTTCCGGCTCGACGTAGGCCAGCCCCGGCGCGGTCCAGCGCACCGCGCCCGATGCGTCCGCGTCGGCGAAGCGCGCGTGCAGGGCCGTCTCACTCATACGAACGCCTCGGCCTTGGCGGCGAGTTGGATGGTGCCGTCATCGGCCATCTTGCGGACCGTGGCGAGGATCTCCTTCTGGGCGGCTTCGACCTCGGCCAGTCGCACCGGGCCGCGCGCCTCCATGTCCTCCAGCAGGATCTCGGCCGCGCGCTGCGACATGTTGGTGGTGATCTTCTCGCGCACCCGCGGGTCGGCGCCGCGCAGCGCGACCGCCAGCTTGTCGGACGGAATGTCGCGGAGCACGGTCTGGATCGCGCGGTCGTCGATCTCGGCAAGGTTGTCGAACACGAACATCAGGTCGCGGATGCGGGTGCCGAGCGCGTCGTCGATCTCGCCGATGCTGCCCAGGATCACCTCGTCCTGGCCGGAGTCCATGAAGTTGAGGATATTGGCCGCGACCTTGATGCCGCCGACCGACGACGACTTGATGTTCTGGCTGCCGGAGAACTGCCGCGCCATGACGTCGTTGAGTTCGTTGAGCGCGTTGGGCGGGATCCCATCGAGCGTGGCGATGCGCACCAGCACGTCCGGGCGGACGCGCTCGGGCAGCACCTTGATGACATCGGCGGCCTGGTCGGGGTCCAGGTGCGACAGGACGATGGCGATGATCTGCGGGTGCTCGTTGCGGACCAGGTCGGCGATCGCGCGCGGCTCCATCCACTTCAGCGTGTCCAGCCCGGAGGTGTTGCGGCCGGCCAGGATGCGGTCGATCAGGCTGCTGGCGCGCTCCTCGCCGAGCGCCTGGGTCAGCACCGCGCGGATGTAGTCGTCGGCCGAGCCGAGCGCGCCGGGCTGGGCCAGCACGTCGACGAAGTCGTCGAACACCTGGGCGACCGAGTCATGCGAGATGCCGCCCACCGAGGTCATCGCAAGGCCGAGCTTCTGCACTTCCTTCGCGCTCATGTGCTTGAGCACCTCGGCCGCCTGGCTCTCGCCCAGCGAGAGCAGCACCACCGCGGCGCGCTGGGTGCCGCTGAGGGCGTCGAGCTTGCGGCTGGTCGCCTGCTGGTTCGGATCAGCCATCGGATTCCACCCAGTTGCGCACCACGTTGGCGACCCGCTTGGGGTCGTTGCTGACCGCCGTCTTGGCGACCTGCAGTTTCTCGTCGAAGTTCAGCGCCGCCTCGGCCGTGACGCGCGGTTGCGGGCGCGGCTTCTCGGCCGGGGCCGACAGCGTCACCGGGATCTCCTCGTCATCGGGCAGCACGGTGACCGTCGCCGTCTGCGGCACCTTCGGCGCCAGCAACTGGCGGAAGGCCGGGCGCAGCACGGTGAGGATCAGCACCAGCACCGCCAGCCCGCCCAGGCCGATGCGCAGCAGTTCGCGTGCACGCGGGTGCTGCCAGAACGGCGGGGCTTCCGGCGCGTCCAGCGCATCGCCACGGGCGAACGGCGCGTTGACCACCGACACCATGTCGCCGCGGGTGGCGTTGTAGCCGATCGCCTGCTGCACCAGCGTCTCGATCCTCGCCAGCTCGGTGTCGGTGAGCGCGCGCTGGGTGGTCTTGCCATCGGCACCAGCCTGCGGGACGTTGTCGACCAGCACCGCCGCGGTGACGCGGGTGATCTGGCCGGGCCCCTGGCGGGTATGGGTCAGCGTGCGGTCGATTTCGTAGTTGCGTACTGCCGTGCGCGCGCCGGTGCCGCCACCGCCCGCGGCGGCAGGTGCGGCGGCAGCGGCGGCGGCCGTGGCGGTGTCGGGGTTGTTGCTGGCACTGCCCGGAACACCCTGCGGCCCGGCCAGTGCCGCCAGGTCGCCGGACTCGGAGACCTGCTCGCTGCGGATCATCGCCGGGTCGGGACCGTAGGTCTCGCTGGCCTGCTCGGTCTCGGCAAAATTCATGTCGATGCTGACCTGCGCACTCACCCGGCCCGGGCCGGCCAGCGGTTCCAGCAATTCCTGGATGCGCTGTACATAGACCGCCTCGGCGCGGCGCTGCTGCTCGAAGCGCTGCGCGGTCAGCGCCGACTCGCTGTCGGGGTTGTCGTTGGACAGCATGCGGCCGAACTGGTCGACCACGGTGACGTTGTCGGACGGCATCTGCGGCACGCTGGAGGCGACCAGGTGCTCGATTGCCGCGACCTGGCCCGGCTCGAGCACGCTGCCGCTGCGCAGGTGCAGCACCACCGATGCACTGGCGGGCTCCTTCTGGCGGGTGAACGCGCTCGGCTTGGGCAGCGCCAAGTGCACGCGCGCCTCGCGCACCGGACGCAGGTTGGCGATGGTGCGAGCCAGTTCGGTTTCCAGCGCGTGCTGGTAGCGCGCGTTTTCGACGAACTGGCTGGTGCCGAAGCCCTGGTCGCCCTGCAGCATCTCGAAGCCGCCACCCTCGGCGGCCGGCAACCCCGCGGCCGCCAGCGCCAGCCGCGCCTTGCCGATCTGGTCGGACTCCACCGACAGCGCGCCGCTGCCCGAATCGATCCGGTAGGGGATCTGGGCGGTGCGCAGCAGGTCGGACGCCTCGGCGGTGGAGCGTGCGTCCAGGCCGGCGAACACCGGCACGTAGTCCGGCTTCTGGGTCCAGAAGAACAGCCACAGCCCGAGCGCGATCACCGCCGCGACCAGCGCGAACAGGCCGAGCTGGCGCACCGCGGGGATGTCCTGCAGCGGGCCGAGGTTGCGCAGGTTGCTGGCGGCGTTCTTGGGCAGTTCGATGACGCTCATCGGTACGGTCTCAAAGGGTGCGGCAGGTCATTCCGTGGGAACGACGGATGTCTGGCGGGCATGGCCGTCAGATCGGCATGTTCATGACGTCCTGGTAGGACTGCACCAGCCGGTTGCGCACCTCGGCGGTCGCCTTGAACGCGACCGACGACTGCTGCATCGCCACCATCACCCGCGCCAGGTCGGCGCGCGGGTCGCCCATTTCGAAGGCCTTCTGCAGTTCGGCCGACTCGTGTTGCACCCGGCTGACGTTGTCGAGCGCGTTGTTGAGGGTCTGGCTGAAGCCCGGTGCCTGGACGCCGGTCGCGCGGTCGACGCCATCCGGGCGCAGGGCCTGCGGGTTGATCGCGGTGCCGGCGGGCGCGTCGGCCAGCGGGCCGCGCGCGCGCATCTCGTGGGCGCGGATCTGGGAAAGGATCGATGAAATCGCGTCGGTCATTGCGTGGCTTGCGCGTTCAGCGGGTCTGCCTGTTCATAGGCAAGCCGCGTGCCACGGATGCGCCGGGAACCCGTCGCGCCGCCGGCGCGCCCGGGTGCCGGGGTCTCAGTCCCGCTCGATGCCGTACTTGCGCAGCTTCTCGACCAGGGTGGTGCGGCGCAGGCCCAGCAGCGGCGCGGCGTGCGCAACGACGCCGTCGGCCTGCTGCAGCGCGGCGCGAATCAGCTCCAGCTCGATCTCGGCGATGTGGCTGCGCAGGTCCAGGCCTTCGGCGGGCAGGGTGGCGGTGGGCGAATACGCGGCCGGGTCTGCCGCCCGCGACTCCGTCATCGGGGCGGCGGCCGGCAGTTCGTCCTCGAGGCCTTCCGGCATCGCGGCGCGGTAGCGCGCCGGCAGGTCGGCCGCGCGCACGTTGCCGGACGGGTGCAGCACGGCCAGCCGCTCCAGCAGGTTGCTCAGCTCGCGCACGTTGCCCGGCCAGTCGTAGTGGGCCAGGGCGGCGACCGCGCTGGCGGCCAGGCTGACCCGCCCGCGGCCGCTGTCGGCCAGCTGCCGGGTGATGGCGGCGATCAGGTCGGGCAGGTCGCTGACGCGCTCGCGCAGCGGCGGCATCTCGATCGGGAACACGTTGAGGCGGTAGAACAGGTCCTCGCGGAACTTGCCCTCGTGGATGTGCGCCTCGAGGTTGCGGTGGGTCGCGGCGACCACGCGCACGTCGCAGTGGATCAGGGTGGTGCCGCCGACGCGCTCGAACGTGCGTTCCTGCAGCACGCGCAGCAGCTTGACCTGCATCGGCATCGGCATGTCGCCGATCTCGTCGAGCAGCAGGGTGCCGCCCTCGGCCATCTCGAAGCGGCCCTTGCGCTGGGTCAGCGCGCCGGTGAAGGCGCCCTTCTCGTGGCCGAACAGTTCGCTCTCGAGCAGGTCCGGCGGGATCGCGCCGCAGTTGATCGCCACGAACGGCTTGTTCGCACGCCTGGAGCGCTGGTGGACCGCGCGTGCGGCGACCTCCTTGCCGGTCCCGGACTCGCCGAGGATCAGCACGGTGGTATCGAACGGCGCCACCTGGTCGATCATGCGCGAGAGCTCGAGCACGGCTGGGCTGCGGCCGGTAGGACCGCCACCGGCGGACTGCTCGCGGCGCTCGTCCTCGTCGATGCGCTTCAGGCTGGCGCGGCGCAGGGCTTCCTGCAACTGCACCCGGCGCAGCGGGTAGTCCAGCGGCCACTGGGTCTCGGGATGCAGGCCCGCGCGCCAGGCAGCGTCGGGCGCGTGGCCCGGCAGCACCAGCAACGGCGGGTGCAGCGGCTGCGCGCCGAGCCAGTCGACGAAGGCCTGCCAATCGGTGCCATCGCCGACGTCGCCCACCACAACGGCCACCCAGTCGCTGGCGCGCGCCTTTTTCAGGTCGACGTCCGAGGCCTCGGTGACGATGCGCGGGGTGAAGTCCATGAACTCCAGCAGCGTCGCCACGTGCTCGGCGCGGTCCATGTCGCGCTCGACGACGAGGATGCGGGATTCGCTCATCGCCGCTTACGCCTGGTCGGTCGCCGTGCGGCTGGCGACGAGCGCCTCCAGCAGCGGGACCACGTCGTGGATGTAGGACAGCTTGCTGACGAACGCGTCCGCGCCGGCACGCAGGGCGTGCTCGCGGTGCTCGGCGTCGTCGAAGTGGCTGGCGATGACGATGTAGGGCGGGTTGTCCTGCGCCTTGATCAGGCGCGTGGCCTGCAGCCCGCCCATTTCGGGCATCGCCAGGTCCATCAGCACCGCGTCGGGACGCAGCGCCTCGCACTGGGCGATCGCCTCGATGCCGTTGCCGGCCGAGCCGACGATGTCGAGCCAGTCGATCCGGCGCAGGTGGCGCATCGCTGCGTTGATGAAGCCTTCGTGGTCGTCGACCAGCAACAGTCTCACGGTGCTCATGGGTGTCTCCGGATCAGGCCGCGAGGGCCGGCTTGCAGCGCTGGCGCGCGGACGGGATCGACAGCTGGTCCCGGTACTTTGCCACCGTGCGCCGCGCGATGCGGACGCCGCGGCGGGCGAGCAGGCCGGCGATCACGTCGTCGGCCAGCGGTGCGTGGGGCGGTTCGGCGTCGATCAGGCGCTTGACCATCGCCCTGACCGCCGCGCCGGAGACCTCCGCGCCCTCCAGCCGCACGGCGAACAGCCGCTTGAGCTCGAACGTGCCGCGCGGGGTCTGGATGTACTTGCCGCTGGTGATGCGCGACACGGTGGACTCGTGCATGCCGATCGCGTCGGCGACCTCGCGCAGGGTCAGCGGTGCGATCGCCTCCTCGCCGCGCTCCAGGAAGCCACGCTGGCGCTCCACCAGCACCTGCACGGTGCGCAGCAGGGTGTCGTTGCGCATGGCGACGCCGCGGACCAGCCAGCGCGCCTCGTCGAGCAGCCCGCGCAACACGCTCTGGTCGCCCGGCGCGTGGGCCAGTGCCTGTTCGCAGTGGGCGGCGATGCGGATACGCGGGGTGGCCCGGCCGTTGAGCGCCACGCGCCACTGGCCACCGAGGAAGCGGACGGTGACGTCGGGAATGACATGGCCTTCGTCCTCGGCCGCGGGCGGTTCGACCGCCGACGGTCGCAGGGACAGCACCAACGCGGTGGCGGCGGCCACGGCGTCGACGTCGGCCTGCAACACGCGGGCGAGGGTGGCGGTGTCGTGCGCCGCCAGTGCGTGGATCTGCTCGGCCACCATGCGCTCGGCCAGTGCGCGTTCCGGGCTTGCCGGGTGCGCGGCCAGCTGAGCGAGCAGGCATTCGGCCGCGCTTGCGGCGGCGACCCCGGTCCAGACGCCCTGCAGCAGGCGCTGCCGGACGGCTTCCAGTGCTTCGGCGGTGCTCCCCAGCGCGGCGGCCCCCTCGCGCGCCAGCGCCACCGGCTCGCCCTCCAGCATGCCCAGTTCGTCGCAACGGTCCAGCCACCACTGCGCGATGCGCAGCGCGTCGGCGGTCCAGTCGTACGCCAGTTCCTGCAGCAACCGCACGCGCCAATCGCTGGACTCGCCGGCGGCGATGCGGGCGCAGGCATCGTCGTCGGCGCCCGTCACGCCCCCGCCGGACAGGTAGGCCGGGTCGGGCAGCTCGTCCCAGGCGGCGGCCTCGAGCTCGGCTTCGGCCGTGCCGTCGATGGCATCGGTCTCGCCGACCTCGTCGTCGTCCTCGGTCTCGAGCATGGGGTTGCGGTCCAGTGCCTGCCGCAACTCCAGTTCGAGCTGCGGCGCGGTCAGCTGCAGCAGCCGGATCGACTGCAGCAACTGCGGCGTGAGATTGACCCCCTGCGCAAGCTGCGCCCTGACGCTGGTCTTCACTTCAGATCCCCTTCCATTCCGATCCCGCTCCCCCGCCGGTTCGAAACCGGCTGCGGCATGAATCGTGCAGGAGGGGCGACGGCGATCGCATCGGGGTGAACCCGTCATCGCCCGGGGTTTCCCCGAGCCGCGTAGGGGATTTTCTTACACAGGCGCCGTCTTTCCGGCACGCCGGTCACGTTCGGCGGCAAAAACGGCTTTCACGGAATGCGACGCAGGTCCGGATTGGCCCCGCCGCCTACAGATCGCCCCGGATCCGCATCGCGGTGCGCAGCAGTTCGACCGCGTTGCGGCAGCCCAGCGCGTCCATCAGGCGGGCACGATGGGTTTCCACCGTCTTGACGCTGATGCCCAGGTCGGCGGCGATCTGCTTAGTGCTGTGGCCGGCCCCGATGGCCGCCAGGATCTCGCGCTGGCGCGGCGGCAGGGCATGCACGCCGCCTTGGCCGTTGGCCTGCGCACGCGTGGTGGCCAGTTGCGGCGCCGAGACCTGCGGACTGAGGAAGGTGCGCCCGGCAAAGGCCGCGCGCAGCGCGATCTCCAGCTCGGCCGGCGCCGCCTCCTTCACCACGAAGCCCTTGGCGCCCCGCGCGAGCGCCTCGCGCACGTGGCTGGCGTCGTCGTGCATGGACATGATCACCACCGCGCAGCCGGGGCAGGTGCGGTGCAGTTCGGCCATGGCCTCGAAGCCGTTGCGGCCGGGCATCGACAGGTCGAGCAGGACGACGTCGGGCAGCGCCTCGCCGGCGCGGATCACCGCCTCGTCCGCGCCTGCGGCCTCGGCCACCACCTCGATGCCGTCGAACGACTCGATCAGCCGGCGCAGGCCCGCACGGATCAGGGTGTGGTCGTCGCAGATCAGTACCCGCACGTGGAGGGTGTCCCTGTTTGGAATATGCGCCCGGTCACCTTAGCCGAGCGCCCCGCGCTTTTGTAGGAGCGGACGTAGGAGCGGCGTAAGTCGCGACCCGCTGGCAATCGGCTCGGGTGAAGGCCCGGGAGGGGGGGGTGGGGGGGCAGCGCGAGTCGGGATTGGCGTTGTCCGCGATGCACAGGCGTGGTCAGTGGGTCGCGACTTCCGTCGCTCCTACGGGATGCCTGCGGGCGACCTCCCGCCTACCGCACCCGGCGGCTTTCGGCGATGGCGCGGCGGTGAACGCGGAACAGGTGCCGTGCCAGCGCCGACTCCAGTGCCGGCGTCAGCGGGCCGAAGCGCAGCCACAGTTGCTGGCCGCGGCCATGGGCGACGCTCGCGACCACCGTCGCCGGCAGCAACAGGGTTTCGGGCAGCCAGTCCGACGGCTGCACGCGCAGCGCGCCGCCGGTGCCGGGCGCGACCGCGTCGTCGACTTCCAGGCACGCGCCCAGCGATGACCAGCGCAGCGGACGCCGCGGGTCGAAGTGCTCGGCGAAGCGGCTGGCCACCAGCGCGGTCAGCAGGTCGAGCTTGGCCTCGATGCGGTGCAGGACCACGTCGGACGCGCCGTGCTCGTCGGTCTCGTCGCCGCGGCTGTCCTCGACCACCGCCAGCGAGCGCAACAGGCTTTCGCCACGCAGGCAGGCGGTGCGCGCCGCGGCGGGCGACAGGGGTCCGGGGATGAACGCCGCCGGGCGAACCTCCTCGCAGGCGAGCGAGTCGCCGAAGACCTCGTGCCGGGCGCTGTCGGCGTTCACCGGCCGGTGGCCTTGTAGGCGGCCGCGCCGCGGTGGCTCTCGCGCAGGCGTTGCAGGGCGGAGCCCGCATTGGAGCGTGCGGCCTGCAGGTGTTCGACCAGCTCGCGCTGGGCGTGCAGCAGGGTCAGCCAGGTGTCGCGGCTGCGCGAATCCGGTGGCTCGGTGGCGATTGCCGCGCGGACCTCGCGCTCGTGCTCCTTGAGCAGCGCCGAGGCGCGGTCGAACTCGCCGGCATCGAGCGCGGCGCGCACGCGTGCGATCGGCAGCGCCGGGATCATTGGGTGCCGTCCACCGGCGCGGGCGCCGCCGGGTCGATCGCGCGCCAGGCCTGCTCGATGTCGCCGAGCAGTTCGTCGACCTCGGCCAGCGGCGCGGCATCGTTGTTGCCGTTGGCCTCCAGCAGGCGGCGCTGGAAGTAGTCGTACAACGCGTGCAGGCCCTCGGCGATCTCGCCGCCGGCCTTCATGTCGAGGGTGCTGTTGAGCCCGCCGATGATGCCGCTGGCCGAGCTGATCGCCTGTGCCTTGCGGGCGAGGTCGCCGCGCTGCAGGCAGGCCATCGCCAGCTGCACGCGCTCGCGCGCGCCACCGAGCATCAGCGTGACCAGCTGGTGCGGGCTGGCGTCGAGGATGGCGCTGCTGGCGCCGGTCTGGCGGTACTGGTTGGCGAAGGCGCGGGCGCTATGCATGTCAGGAGCTCTGCGAGTAGGACGGCAGCGTGGCGAGCTGCTGGGATAGGAAGGAACTGACCGAGCTCATCTGCGCGACCATCGCGTCGAGCGCGGTGAACTGCCGCAGGTAGTTGGCCTCGACCTTTTCCATGCGGCGGTCGAGCGCGAGGCGGTCGCTTTCGAGACGCTCCATGCGCGATTGCAGCGCTTCGGTGCGGTCGCTGATCATCCCATCGTCGCCGAGCCAGGACTTGAGCGCGCCGGCCAGCGGCCCCCGCAGTGAGCCCTCGTCGCCGAGCAGGCGCTGGACCGCCTGCGGATCCTCCGCAACCGCCTTGTCGAAGGTGGCGCCGTCCAGGCTGAGCGAGCCGTCGACCTTTGTCTCGAAGCCCAGCGCGGCCAGCTCGGCATAGTTCTGGCTGACGAAGCCGCGCAGCGACTGGGTGATTCCACGCGGGGCGGCGTCACCGCTGAGTGCGGCGCCGGGTACGTCTTCGCTGCCGGCAGCGCTCTGGGTACGCAACTGCGACAGCGCGGTGTTGTAGGCGCTGATCACGCCCAGCAGGCCGGCCTTGAGCGTGCTCGGGTCGGACTTCAGCTCGAGGCTGGACGCCTCGCCGGGCGAGGCTTTGGTCAGGTCGAGGGTGACCCCGTCGATGAGGTCGTCGATGCGGTTGGTGCTGCTGGTGCGGCTGATGCCGTCGACGGTCACCAGCGCGTCGTTCCCGGGATCGACCACCGTCATCGTGCCGCCGGAGGTGGCCAGCGCGCCCAGGCCGCCGTCCCCGCCGTCGGCAGTGACCTGCAGGCGCCCTTCGGTGCCGGTGGTGGTGGAGGAGAGCACGAGCACGTCGCCCGCGTCGCCGCGCACGAGGGTGGCACTGACGCCATGGGCACCGGCCTGCTTGTTGATGGCATCGCGAATGTCGGACAGCGAGCCCTCGCCCTCGGGGATGGAAACCGCGACGGGGTCGCCGTCGCCGACGCTGATGGTCAGCGTGCCGTGGCCAAGCTGCGTGTCGGACGCGAGCGGAGCGGACTGCAGCTTGTGGGTGCTGGCCAGGCGCTCGACGGTGACGTCGTACTGGCCGAGCGAGGCCCTGGCGCCGGCAGTGGCGGTGAAGCCGGCCCCCTCGGCGACGCTGACCTTGCGACCGGGCGACGCGCCTTCGCCGTCGAACTTGGCCAGCGCATCGCGCAGCCCCGACAGCGCGCTGTTGATCTTGCCGAACGCGGAGATCTGCGACTGGGTGGTCGACTCGAAGCGGTCGATGCGGTTGTCCGACGGCGCGCGCTCGGCGGCGACCAGCTGGGTCACCATCTTGTGCACGTCGAGGCCGGAACCGATGCCTGGGCTTGAGAACGATGCCACTGCTGCCTCCTGGAGCGGTTGGACGGGTTGGCGCGGGTGCTGGAAGGAACGATCCAGAATGCCGTGGCAAGAACCGTTCCGCCGGGTTGTTGACGCCGGTTAACGCCGCGCCTTGCCTTGTTATTGGTAACGGCCGCGCGAGGTGGGGCTTTAGTGCCGCCGCGCCGGCGCACCGGCGGCCAGGCAACAAAAAACCGGCCAGGGCAGTGCCACTGGCCGGTTCCGGAGAGACGAGGATCTCCCGTGGTACTGCGGTCGATCAGCGCAGCAGGCTGAGCACGCTCTGCGACGACTGGTTGGCCTGCGCCAGCATCGCGGTACCGGCCTGCTGCAGGATCTGCGTGCGCGACAGGTTGGCGGTCTCCTTGGCGTAGTCGGCGTCCATGATCCGGCTGCGGGCAGCGGAAAGGTTCTCCGAACCGGTCTGCAGGTTGGTAACCACCGAGGAGAAGCGGTTCTGCACGGCACCGAGGTCGGCGCGGGCGTCGTTGACGGCCTTCAGGGCGGCGTCCATGGCGAGCATGGCGTTGTCCGCACCTTCTGCGGTGGAGATGTCGAGGTCGGCGAAACCGGTGTGGGATGCGCCTGGGGTAACGGTGGCCGTACCGTCTGCCGTCGCAAGGCCAGTCACGTTGGTCAGCGTACCCACGGTCAGCGTTTCATCAGTGGAGGTGATGGTGCCGTCGGCTGCCATGGTCACGTTGGCCAAGCCGGGGTTGTTGGCGGTGTCCGCCTTCGCGGTATCAAAGGCAGTCTTCAGCTCAGCCAGGGCCAGTGCGCTCGTCGTATTGGCGGCGTTGGCGGCAATGCTGATCGTCGACCCGTTGACCTGGAACGACGCCGCATCTGCAGGCGTGGTGACAGCGGCAGTCTGGGTCTGACTGTAGGTCGTGGTGCTCGGCTCGGTCCAAGTGCCCAGTGCGTCGATGTTGGCATCGGCGATGGCGGCGATGTCGATCGTCTCACCCTGGTTGGCGCCGACCTGGAACGACTGCGCGGTGAAGTCGCCGTTCAGCAGTTTGGTGCCGTTGAAGTTGGTGGTGTCGGCGACGCGGTCGATCTCCGACATCAGCTGGTCGACTTCCTTCTGCAGGGCGGCGCGGTCGTCAGTCGAGTTGGTGGCGTTGCGCGACTGCACGGCCAGCTCGCGGATGCGCTGCAGGTTGTTGCCGATCTCGCCCAGCGCGCCTTCGGCGGTCTGCGCCAGCGAGATGCCGTCGTTGGCGTTGCGGGCGGCCTGGTCCATGCCGCGGATCTGGGTGGTGAAGCGCTCGGAGATGGCGAGGCCGGCAGCGTCGTCCTTGGCGCTGTTGATGCGCAGGCCCGACGACAGGCGCTGGATGGTGGTGCCGAGGTCGGCGCTGTTGGCAGTCAGGTTGCGCTGCGCATTGAGCGACATCACGTTGGTGTTGATGACAGACATTTGAAGGTCTCCTGGATTCGGAAGTCCGGCGTTTCGCGCCGGGTGGCGTCGCAGGGGCTTGCCGTGATCCGGTCCTGTCCGCTGCTGAGAAAGGTATCGGCGGTGTCTTGTCAAGCTTTAGCGCTTTCGCGCTTTTTTTCCGCTACAGGCGGTTGAACAGCGACAGGCCCTGGATGCGCACCGTCACCTGCTGCGCGGCCTGCAGAGCGGTGAGCTGCATCGCGAAGCGGCTGGCTGCCTCGGCGTAGTCGGTGTCACGCAGGTCCGACAGCGTGCTTTCCAGTGCGAGTGCGGTGGCGCTGCGGCTCTCGGCGGCGTGGTCGAGCGTGGACAGACGTGCGCCGGTGTCCGCGCGTGCCGCCAGCAGGTGCTCCTGCGCGGTGGCCAGGTCGCCAAGTCCTGCGGTCAACAGGTTGGTGCGGCGTGCGTTGTCCGCGGGGCTGCCGTCGGGGGCTTCCAGTGCGTCGGCCAGGCCGTCGAGGGTGGCGAAGATGTCGCGTTCGCTGGCGCGCTCGACCGTGAAGCGGTCGCCGGCCACCGGCTCGCCGCGCAGTTCCATCTGCACGCCGCCGGCGGTGATGGTCTGGCCGCTCTGCCATTGGCCGGTGCCGATCTCGGCACCGCCTGCATCGAGCACGCGGTACTGGTCGCTTCCGGTGAATTCGACGGTGACGCCAGCGCCGTTCCAGCTGGCGTGGTCGGTCACGCTGGCCGAGGCCAGCAGCACCGTGCCGGTGTTGGATGCGCCGGCGCTGCCGCGCACGATGCCGTCACCAGTGGGCACGCGGAGGAACAGCGCGCTGCCCGGATCGGTGTCGGCGACCGCTAGGTCGGGTGCGACGTCGACGTCATTGCGGCCGGCGTCGCCGGCATAGGTCACGGTGCCGCCGTTGTCGGCAAACGGCACCACGCCGTCGCGCGTGCCCGCGAACAGCGCGCGGCCGGCACCGTCGCCGCGGTTGCCGATCGCGATCATCTCGGCACGCAACTGGCGCATCTCGATCGCGATCAGCCGGCGGTCCTGGCCCGACAGCGTGGGAGTGTTGGCGCGGATCACCAGCTCCCGCGCGCGGACCAGCTGGTCGCCGGCGTCCGCCAGCGCGTTCTCCTGCAGGCCCAGCCGGCGCTCCAGGTGGCCGCTGCTCTTGTCGAACTGCTCTAGCGAGGACACGGCATGATCGAGCCGTTGCGCGTTGGAGAACGCGGCCGGGTCGTCGGCGGCGGTGACCAGCTTGCTGCCGGTGGTCATCTGCTGCTGGGTTTTCGCCATGGCCTGCTGCTTCTGCAACATGCCCTGCAGGCCCTGGTTGTGGATCTGCGCGGTGGAAAGTCTCATGCGGCGCTCCGGGTTCGGCCTCAGCGCACCGCGCCGAGCAGGGTCTGGAACATGTCGTCGGCGGTCTTGATGATCTGCGCGGCGGCCTGGTAGGCCTGCTGGTAACGCAGCAGGTCGGCGGCTTCCTCGTCGAGGTTCACGCCCGACACCGACTCGCGCTCGGCGATCACCTGGGCGTGGATCGCGTCCTGAGCTTCCAGGCTGAGGCCGGCGTGGCGTGCTTCGCTGCCGGCGCGGCCGGTGAGTTGCGACAGTCCGGCCGTGAGACCGACGCTGCCGCCGTCGAGCACGCCCTCGGTGTCGATTGCCGCCAGCCCGCGTGCGTTGCCGTTGTCGGACGAACGCGGCGGGGTGCGCGCGAGGTTGAAGCGGTCCCCCGCGGCCGGCGTGCCGTCCAGTGCGAGCGACCAGCCATCGCCGGCCACCGGCGTGCCGGCGGTCCAGGCGAACGGACCGGCGCCGTCGACGGTGTACTGGGTCGAATCGATGAACTCGACCGTGGCGCCGGCGAAACCGGCGAACGTCGCGGCGTCGGTGATGCGGGCCGCGCCGCCGGTCGCGTTGCCAATGTTGGCGGGGTCGGCGCTGGCCTGCAGCGGGCGGGCCGCGGCGCCGCCGAGCGGGTCATCGAGCACCACCTGCAACCCGCCAGCCGCGCCTGAGGTGGGGCGCAGTGAGAAGCGGTCGCCGTTGGCCGGCGTGCCGCCGACCACCAGCTCGACACCGTCGACCACCAGCGGGTCGGCCGCGGTGCCGCTGCCGGTCATCGGCACGGACTCGCTGCTGCCCGCGCGGGTCGCGCTCCAGCTGCCGCCTTCAAAGCGCAGCACCAGGTCGTGGCCCTTGAGCGCGCCGACATCGCCGATGCCCGCCTGCAGGGTGGCGCTGCCGGTGTTGGCCGCGTGCCGGTCGACCCGCGGTGCCGGCAACGCGAACATGTCGCTACCCGGGGCGCCGTTGTAATCCACGCCGGCGCGCTGGGCCTGGTTGAAGCTGTCGGCGAAGGCGACCGCCACCCGGCCAAGCTCGGCCCGCATCGGGTCGAGCACGCGGCCGCGGAACTCGAGCAGGCCGCCGATCTCGCCGCTCACCGCGGACGCCGGCAGCGGCACCGCGCCATTGGGGCTGTCGAGCGCGAGCTGCAGGCGATCGGGGCGGAACGGGTCGGGCGCGGTCGACAGCGCCATCGCCTTGTTGCCGAGCACCATGGCCTGGCCACCGCCGGTGAACACGTTGACGGCGCCGTTGTCCTGCTCGACCGTTTCGGCGCCGACCAGCGCAGCGAGCTTCTCGATCCGCGCCGCGCGCTGGTCGAGCAGGCCGGGCGTGGCATTGCCACCGGCGGCCACGATCTGCTGGTTGAGCGAAGCGATCTCGCTGGCGTACTTGTTGGCGGCGGCCACCTGCGACTCGATGCGCACGTCGACCTCGTCACCGATGGTCGCCATCTGCGCATCCATCGATCGCCAGCGCGCGGCGAGCTGTTCGCCCGAGGCGAGCAGCTGGCTCCGCGCGGACGTGGAGGTCGGTTCTGCCACAACGCCCTCGGCGGCGGCGAAGAACGCGGACCACGGCGCGCCCAGGCTGGTGGCGGAGTCCGACATCAGGCTGTCGACGCGCGAGGACAGCGACGAGAGCTGCTGCAGGCGGCCGAGTTCGCCGCTGCTGTCGACCTGGCGCGCGAACACGAGACCGTCCGCCAGCCGCTGCAGGCGGGCGACGTTGACGCCGCCGCCGACGGTGCCGGCGCCGAGCGTCTCGCCCGGGCGCGACTCCATCTCGACGCGCTGGCGGCTGTAGCCGGGCGTCGCGGCATTGGCGACGTTGTTGCCGACGGTGGCAAGCGCGCGCTGGAAGGCGAGCAGGGCGGAACTACCGGTGGACAGCATGCCGCTCATGGTCATCCTCGCGGTGTGGCGCCGGGAGCGGCGGCGTAGGCGGATGTGGGGGTATCGCGTGCAGGCGCGGCGCGGGCGACGGCCTGGTCGCGGCCGGTGTCGAGGCCCGACAGCGCACGTTCGAGCGTCGGACCATTGGCGATCGCGGTGATCTTGGCCGCGTACGACGGATCGGTCGCGTAGCCGGCGCGTTGCAGCGCGCTGGCGAAGCCGCGGGTGTCGTCACCGGCGGCCAGCGCACCGGAGTAGCGCTGCTTGCGCATCAGCCGGGCGTAGTCCTGGAAGCTTTCGTGGATCGACCCGTACGCGCGGAAATCGTCACGCTGGTTCTGCCGTACGCCGCCGATGAACTCGTGCGTGGCCGACGCGACCTTCGCTCCGTTCCAGCCGGTGGCCTTGATCCCGAACAGGTTGTGCGAACCGTCGCCGCCGACCAGGCGCCGGCCCCAGCCGGTCTCAAGCGCGGCCTGCGCGACGAGGGCCTTTGCCGGCACACCGAGCTCGGCGGCCGTGCGCTGCGCATGCGGCCAGATCGACCTTACGAACGCCTCGGGACTGCTGGAATCGAGCCTGGCGCTCGGGTCGGCGGGCCTGTCGTACGCGCCATGGTCTACCGGCGGTGCGACGGCCGGTGCCGGTAGCGGTGCGAATGCGCCGAGCGAGACGCCGCTGCGGGTCGGTGCCAGCGTGAGCCCGCCAGCGCCCGCCGACGGCAATCCGGTCATGGTTTGCGGCGAGGCGGACAGCGGCATCGCCATCGGCAGTTCGCGGGTGAGCGGCAGGCCGCCGGGCACGCTGTTGAACGTCGCCTCGACCGTGCCGCCGCCCTGGTCGCGCTCGAGCTGGCGCACGATCATCGGTGACAGTCCGAGCCCCTGGCCCTTCGCCAGCTCCTTGGCGAGCTGCTGGTCATGCATCTCGCGATAGGTCGTGTTGTCGCCCAGCATCGGGTCGCCGAAGCTCGTGCTGCGCATCGACTTGAGCATCATCTGTGCGAACTGCGTCTCCAGCTCGCGCGCAGCCTCGCGCAGCCGTTCCCGTGGGGGCCCGGCTGCGTCGAGTGGCATCGCGGTAGCGGATTGCAGGTGCATGGCCGTGGCTCAGATCACCTCGAGCTCGGCGCGCAGGGCACCGGCGCGCTTGAGCGCTTCCAGGATCGCGACGATGTCGCCCGGCGCGGCGCCGACGGCGTTGACCGCCTGCACGATGGCCTGCAGCGATGCGCCCTGCAGCACGAACATCCGGTTGCCGGACTCGGTCACCTCGATGGACGACTGCGGCGCGACCACCGTGGCACCGTTACCGAACGGTGCGGGCTGGCTGATCTGGCTGCCTTCGACCACCGAGACGGTCAGCGAGCCGTGCGACACCGCGGCCGGCAGCACGCTGACCTCGCCGCCCATCACCACGGTGCCGGTGCGGGCATTGACGATGACCTTGGACGGGGCCGTGCCCGGGCTGATCTCCAGGCTTTCCAGTCGCGACAGGAACGCGATGCGGTCGCCGGCCGGCGGCGCGACCTCGATGGTGACGCCGTCCACCGCGTGCGCGCGGCCGGGGCCGAACGCCGCGTCGATCGCCGAGACGATGCGCGCGGCGGTGGTGAAGTCGAACTCGTGCAGGTTCAGCGTGACCGACCCACCCGGCGCCGCCCCCGGCACCGCACGCTCGACCACCGCGCCGTTGGGGATGGTGCCGGAATTGGGTGCGTTGACCGAGATCCGCGAACCGTCCCGGCCGGACGCGCCGAAGCCACTGACCATCAGGCTGCCCTGCGCGATCGCATAGACCTGGCCGTCGGCGCCCTTCAGCGGCGCCATCAGCAGGCTGCCACCGCGCAGCGAACCGGCGTTGCCGATCGAACTGACGGTGATGTCGATGGTCTGCCCGGGCTTGGCGTGCGGCGGCAGTTCGGCGTGGATCGCGACGGCCGCGACGTTCTTGAGCTGCGGGTTGACCCCCGGTGGGATGCTGACGCCGAGCTGGTCGAGCATGGTCTTCAGGCTCTGCACGGTGAACGGCGTCTGGCTGGTGCGGTCGCCGCTACCGTCCAGGCCGACCACCAGGCCGTAGCCGACCAGCGGGTTGCCGCGGACGCCGGCCACCTGGGCCAGGTCCTTGATGCGTTCGGCTGCGGCCGGTGGGCTGGCGAGCGCCAGGCCGAACGAGACGATGAGGGCGATGAGCAGGCGCATGGAGTGGGTCTCGGCGTGCTGTCAGTAAGGGAAGGCGGCGGAGTTGAAGAACCGGCCAAGCCAGCCCATCGCGTTGGAGCGCGCCAGCGTGCCGCGACCGCCATAGACGATCCGGGCATTGCCGACGCGGTCGGAGGTGATGCGGTTGTCGGGACCGATATCGGCGCTGCGCACGATTCCTTGAACCTGCACCAGCTCGTCGCCCTGGTTCAGGCGCATGCGTTTCTCGCCGGCCACCAGCAGGTTGCCGTTGCCCAGCTGCTCCACGACGGTGACGGTGATTTCGCCGTCCAGCCGGTTGCTCTGGGTCGAGTTGCCGGCGCCGGCGAAGTCGCGACCGGCCTCGACCTCGGCCTGCAGGATCGACTGGCCCTTGTAGGTGACCGGCACGCCGGCGATGACCGGGGCGCCCAGGCTCATGCCCGAGTCCTTGGTGACCGAGGTCTGCGCGACCGAGCGCGCCGACGTCGACTCGACCAGCACGATGGTCAGCAGGTCGCCGGGATAGCGGGCCTTGTTGTCCTCGAACAGGCTCAGGCCGCGGCTCTGGCCGGCGCCGCTGGCGGCGTAGATCGAGCCGCTTGCCGGCATCGCGGCAACGGCGCCAGTGGCCGTCGTGACCGCCGCGGCCGCGCCGACTGCCGCGCCCGCGGCCTGCGGCGTCATGGGTTCGAAGGGCCGGACGTCGCCGACGATGCTGGCGCAGCCGGCGAGGGGAAGCAGCAGGGCGGCGAGGATCAGGCGCGTCATGGTCACAGGTTCTGGTTGAGGAAGCCGAGCATCTGGTCGACCGTGGAGATCGCCTTGGCGTTGGTCTCGTAGGCGCGCTGGGTCTCGATCATCGACACGAGCTCTTCCACCGTGTTGACGTTGGACGACTCCAGCGAGCCCTGCGCCAGCAGGCCGATGCCGCCGGTGCCGGGACCGCCGACCTGGGCCGGGCCGCTGGCGCCGGTTTCCACGAAGAGGTTGCCGCCCTTGGCCTGCAGGCCGGCGGGATTGACGAAGTCGGCTAGGGTCAGTGCGCCGACCTGCACCGCCTCGGGCTCGCCAGCCACCTGCACGCTGACGGTGCCGTCGGCGGCGATGGTCACGCTCTGCGCGCCCTCGGGGAACTGCAAGCCGGGTTGCACCGGGTAACCGGAGTTGGTCACCAGTTCGCCGTTGGCGTTGATCTGGAAGCTGCCGTCACGCGTATAGGCGGGGCTGCCGTCGGGCATCAGCACCTCGAAGAAGCCGCGGCCGTTGATCGCCACGTCCAGCGCGTTGCCCGTCTGCGACAGGTTGCCCTGGGTGAACTGCTTGGCGGTCGCGGCGACGCGCACGCCGGTTCCGGTCGACAGGCCGGACGGCAGCTGGGTCTGCTCGCTGGACGCGCCGCCGGGCTGGCGGACGGTCTGGTACAGCAGGTCCTCGAAGCTGGCGCGGTCGCGCTTGAAGCCGGTGGTGTTCGTATTGGCGAGGTTGTTGGAGATGACCGCCATGCGCGTCTGCTGCGCATCGAGGCCGGTCTTGGCGATCCACAGAGCCTGGGTCATGGCGGGGTACCTCCGGTGTCAGTCAAAAAGTCAGCGCGAGGACAGCAGGGAATTGCTGGCACGGGCGCTCTCGTCACCGCTCTGCAAGACCCGTACCTGCATCTCGAACTGGCGGGAGAGCTGGATCATCGAAACCAGCATCGACGTCGCGTCGACGTTGCTGGATTCCAGCGCGCCGGCGGTCAGGACGTTGCCGGCGGCTGGCGGCGCGGGGTCGGCGCCGGCGGGCATCCGCATCAGGCCGTCGTCGCC
>NZ_JBJXHK010000041.1:0-20300 GCF_046638635.1 Lysobacter zhanggongensis | reverse complement strand
CGCGTCTGCCGCACACGACGCGGCTCGACAGCAGGACGCACAGCGCAAGGCGGTTGAACAGGGCTCGAGGATGGAGCGGCGAGCCAGCGCTGCACCCCCGCCCGCACCCCGGGTCGGGGCGGAAGACGCCGTGGCCCGCACCAGCGTGACGGTGGTCGACCTGCCGCCAGCCGACGACGCGGACCTGGCCGCGGACGTCTGGATCGAGCGCATCCGCCAGCGCCGCGATGCCGGCGACCTGGCAGGTGCGCGGGCGAGCCTCCTGCTGCTGCGCGAATCACACCCGGAGGTTTCCCTGCCAGAGGACCTCCACGCGCTTGACGACGGCACGGCCCCGACGGCGCGATGAGCCTGGACACCCTGCCGCACGCGGTCCGACACGAAATCGAGGTCAAGCACAGCCGCTTCCTCGCCATCGCCGGTCCCGCCACGACGCCCGAGGCCGCGCTGGCCTTCATCGCGACGGTCGGGACGGCCGACGCCACGCACAACTGCTGGGCCTACCGGATCGGCGGGTTGTACCGCTCCAGCGACGATGGCGAACCGGCGGGTACCGCGGGCCGGCCGATCCTCGCCGCCATCGATGGCCAGGGCTTCGACCAGGTCGCGGTGGTGGTAACGCGCTGGTACGGCGGCATCAAGCTCGGCGCCGGCGGCCTGGTACGTGCCTACGGCGGCTGTGCCGCCGAATGCCTGCGCACCGCGCCGCGGGAACCGCTGGTCGAAACCCGCGAATTGCGCCTGAGCTACCCGTTCGAACACACCGGCGTCGTCCACGCCGCGCTGGCCGCGCACGAGGCCGAAAAGCTCGACGAGACCTTCGATTCCAGCGGCGCGACCCTGACGCTGCGCTTGCCAAGCGGCCGCGTCGATGCGCTGCGCGTCCACCTGCGCGATGCCACCCGTGACCGGGTAAGCGTCGACGACGCCCCGTAATGGCGGACAATGGCGGGATGAATGACGCTTCCACCGCGCCAACCGTGAATGCCGGAGCAGGCGCCAAAGCCGAAAAGGCCCCGATCGGCAGCCTGCGCACCCTCTGGCCGTTCGTCAGCCGGCACCGCGGGCTGTTCATCGCCTGGCTGTTGGCGCTGGCCTGCTCCTCGACGGCGACCCTGAGCCTGCCCCACGCGTTCCGCATCATGATCGACCAGGGGTTCGCCCAGGGCGCCGGCGGCGCGATCGACCGCGCGTTCGCCTTGCTGTTCGTGGTCGCGGTGGCGCTGGCACTGGCGACGGCGGCGCGCTTCTTCTTCGTCTCGCTGCTGGGCGAGCGGGTGGTCGCCGACCTGCGCCGGCAGTTGTACGCGCACCTGATCTCGCTCGATGCCGACTTCTTCGACCGCAACCGCAGCGGCGAGCTGGTGTCGCGACTCACCGCCGATGCCGAGCTGCTGCGCGGCGTCATCGCCACCAGCATGTCGGTGGCCCTGCGCAGCACGGTGACTTTCCTCGGTGGGCTGGTGATGCTGTTCGTGACCGCACCGGCGCTGGCCGCTTACGCCCTGCTCGGCATCCCGCTGGCGGTACTGCCGATCGTCATCGGCGGGCGCCGGCTGCAGAAGATCTCGCGCGCCAGCCAGGATCGCGTTGCCGATGCCAATGCGCTTGCCAACGAGACCCTCGGGGCGGTGCGCACGGTGCAGGCACACGCCCGCGAGCCCTACGAGTTGGGGCGCTTCGTCGAAGCCCTGAAGATCGCCGTGGCGACCGCCCGCCGGCGCATCCAGGCACAGGCGTGGGTCACCGCGATCGCGATCGTGCTGGTATTCGGCGCAATCACGCTCGTGCTGTGGTCTGGCGCCCACGACGTGGCCGAGGGCCGGATGAGCGCGGGCACGCTCGCCCAGTTCGTGCTGTACGCGCTGATCGCCGGCGGTTCGGTCGGCGCGCTGGCCGAGGTCTGGAACGAGCTGCAGCGCGCCGCCGGCGGCATGGGCCGCATCACCGAGCTGCTGGTCGAGCAACCGGGCATCACTGCGCCCGCCGCGCCGCAGGCACTGTCGCTGCCGGTTCGCGGCGAGCTGTCGTTCGAGCGGGTGACCTTCCACTACCCGATGCGCCCCGACCTGCCCGCGCTGGAGGACTTCGACCTGCGCGTGCGCCCGGGGGAGACGGTCGCGCTGGTGGGCCCGTCCGGGGCCGGCAAGAGCACCGTCTTCTCGCTGCTGCTGCGCTTCCACGACCCTGACAGCGGCACACTGCGGGTGGACGGGCACGACATCCGCGGGCTCGACCCGGCGGCGCTGCGCGAGTCGATCGCGCTGGTGCCGCAGCAGGCCGCGATCTTCGCCACCAGCGCACGCGACAACATCCGTTACGGACGCCTGGAAGCCACCGACGCCGAGGTCGACGCCGCCGTGCGCGCGGCCCATGCGACCGACTTCATCGATGCGCTGCCGCAGGGCCTGGACACCGAACTGGGCGAGCGCGGTGCACGCCTGTCGGGCGGCCAGCAACAGCGCATTGCGATCGCGCGCGCATTGCTCAAGGACGCCCCGATCCTGCTGCTGGACGAGGCCACCAGCGCGCTCGACGCGCAGAGCGAGCGCGCCGTGCAGCAGGCGCTGGAGACACTCATGCAGGGTCGAACCACGCTGGTCATCGCGCACCGGTTGGCGACCGTGCTGAAGGCCGACCGCATCGTGGTGATGGACCGCGGTCGCATCGTCGCCGAGGGCACGCACGAGCAACTGCTGGCCGAGGGCGGGCTGTACGCGGAGTTGGCGAAGCTGCAGTTCCTCGACTAGCCGCCGGCCTCCGCCGGCAGGATCCCGGCACCCGCGCGCGCGATGATCGCGTCGAAGCCGGCATCAACCGGCAAGGTCCCCATCGCAAGTCCGTGGTCTCGTCCGAGCCGGCTGAGGCCGAAAGCATCGGCCACCGGGCTCCGGCACTGCAGCAGCAGGCCGGCCTGGAGCGCCAGGGCGAGGTCCTCGACAAACCGTCGCGCGCCGGCCGGATCAATCTGCCCACCCTGCAACGGCTCACGCAGGCGCTGCATCGCATCGCGGTACGCCGCGTCGCCCTCGCCGGCGCGCTGCAGTTCGGCCCAGACCGCGGCGCCGGTGGCGGGTTCCTTGTCGAGCGCGCGCAGCACATCGAGGCACTGGATGTTGCCGCTGCCTTCCCAGATCGAGTTCAGCGGCGCCTGCCGGTACAGCCGCGGCATCAGCGACTCCTCCACGTAGCCGTTGCCACCCAGGCACTCCTGCGCCTCGTTGACGAAGGCCGGCGCGCGCCGGCACAGCCAGTACTTGCCCACGGCGGTGGCGATCCGCGCAAACGCGGCTTCGGCCGGGTCGACCGGCGCGGCATCGACAGCGCGCGCGACCCGCATCGCCANCAGCGACTCCTCCACGTAGCCGTTGCCACCCAGGCACTCCTGCGCCTCGTTGACGAAGGCCGGCGCGCGCCGGCACAGCCAGTACTTGCCCACGGCGGTGGCGATCCGCGCAAACGCGGCTTCGGCCGGGTCGACCGGCGCGGCATCGACAGCGCGCGCGACCCGCATCGCCAGCACCAGCGCGGCCTCTGCCTCGATCGCCAGGTCGGCCAACACGTTGCGCATCAGCGGCTGTTCGACCAGCCGCCGGCCGAAAGCGCGCCGGTGGGCGCAGTGGTGCAGCGCCTGCGCCAGCGCCATGCGCATCTGCGCGGCGGCGCCCAGCATGCAATCCAGCCGGGTCAGCATCACCATCTCGATGATGGTCGCCACGCCTCGGCCTTCCCCGCCGACGCGGTGGGCCCATGCACCGCACAATTCGACCTCCGACGAGGCATTGGACCAGTCGCCCAGCTTGTCCTTGAGCCGGATGATCCGGAATGCGTTGCGACTGCCGTCCTGCATGCACCGCGGCATCAGGAAGCAGGTCAGACCGCCCGGTGCCTGCGCGAGCACCAGGAACCCGTCGCTCATCGGCGCCGACATGAACCACTTGTGCCCGACCAGGCGGTAGCCGTCGCCCGCGTCCGGCATGGCCGTGGTGGTGTTGGCCCGCACGTCGCTGCCACCCTGCTTCTCGGTCATGCCCATGCCGAGGGTGATGCCCACCTTTCCGGCGATCGGCACCTCGCGCGGGTCGTAATCTGGCTCGGCCGCCTTGCCGGCCCATTCGGCCAGCGCCGGCTCGCGCGCGAGCACCGGTACCGCCGCGTGGGTCATCGTCAGCGGACAGCTGGTACCGGGTTCGACCTGGTGGTGCAGGTAGCTCAGCGCGGCACGGGCGACGTGTGCACCAGGGCGCGGGTGGCGCCAGGACAGGCCAGCGACACCGTGCTCGACCGCGGCCTGCATCAACGCGTGGTAGGCCGGGTGGAACTCGACCCGGTCGACGCGATGGCCGTAGCGGTCGTGGCTGACCAGCCGGGGACGGTCGCGGTGGGCATCGAAGGACAGCTCGTACAGCGCGCTGCCGGCCAGCGCGCCGTATGGGGCAAGCGTTTCGGCGAAGTCGCCGCCGCCATCCCGCTGGACCGCCTCGCGCAACACCGTGTCCGCCGACCACAGGTCCAGCGGTGCGAACGGCGGCGGCTGGTTGTCGACGTGGTGGGTCTCGAACGGTGGCAGCGTCACCATGGCCCGCTCCGGTTGCAGGGGTGGCCCGAATCTAACGCAGCCGCGCGCGTCGCACGCAAAAGAAAACCCCGCCGAGGCGGGGTTTTCCGGGGCACATCGCGTCGGCTTACTCTGCCGGCGTGATGTCGGAC
The DNA here is from genome assembly GCF_046638635.1 of Lysobacter zhanggongensis. NCBI lineage: Bacteria > Pseudomonadati > Pseudomonadota > Gammaproteobacteria > Lysobacterales > Lysobacteraceae > Lysobacter > Lysobacter zhanggongensis. Next base: position 15,590 of record NZ_JBJXHK010000041.1, on the reverse strand, counting down.
GCCTGCGCGCCCTTCGGTCCCTGGGTCAGCTCGTAGCTGACGCGCTGGCCTTCCTGCAGACTGCGGAAGCCCTTGGCGTTGATGGCCGAGAAATGCGCGAACACGTCCGCGCTGCCGTCCTCGGGCGAGATGAATCCGAAGCCCTTGGCGTCGTTGAACCACTTCACAGTGCCGTACTGCATATCCTTGATGACCTCATGCTGGGTGCGGTGCGCTCCGGCGCGGGGGACCTCCGGGCGCGTGGCCGAGTATGCAAACTGAACGACGGCTTGACAATCTCAAGCGCGGGATCATTCCGCAGTTTGGCGAGCCAGCAGCGACGCGATCAGCCGGGGCAGGCCCGAGGACGCGGCAGCGACGTTGTCGAGCACGTCCTGCAGGGTAATGACCTCGTCGGGGTCCGGGCCGGCACCGGCGGCCCAGTTGGCAACGATGGCCAGGCAGGCGTAGTCGAGTCCCATCTCGCGGGCGAGCCCGGCTTCGGGCATGCCGGTCATGCCGACCAGGTCGCAGCCGTCACGGCGCATCCGCGCGATCTCCGCGCGGGTCTCCAGACGCGGTCCCTGGGTGGCGCCGTAGCAGCCGCCATCGACCAGCGCGACGCCAGCCGCCGCCGCCGCGGCAATGACGGCATGCCGGAGCGAGCGCGTATAGGGCTCGCCGAAATCGACATGGACGACCTCGGTGCCGGGCTCCTCGCAGATGGTGGAGATGCGGCCCCACGTGTAGTCGATCAGCTGGTCCGGGCAGCCAAGCACGCGGGGGCCAAAGTCGGCGGTGATGCCACCCACGGTATTGAGCGCGAGGACGCGCCTGGCCCCCAGCGCGTCCAGCGCCGCCAGGTTGGCGCGGTAGTTGATCTGGTGTGGCGGCAGCGAGTGGCCCTCGCCATGCCGCGCCAGGAAGGCAACGAGGTGGCCGTCGAGCAGGCCTACCCGGACCGGACCGGACGGCGCGCCGTAGCGCGTGACCGGCTGGTGGGTTTCGACATCCCGAAGGTCGGCCAGCTGGTACAGGCCGGTGCCGCCAATGACGGCCAGTTCGATGGCGCCGGTGTCGTTGGTCATTGCGGGTGCCGCTCCGTCATTTCAGCGCGTAGATCGCCGGCAGGTTGCGACCCTGCTCGTGGTAGTCCATGCCGTAGCCGAACACGTAGCGGTCCGGCACCTCGACGCCGGCGTAGTCGGCGCACATGCCGGGCACGCAGCGGTCGTGCAGCTTCACCGCCAGGGCCGCGATGCGCACGTCGGCGGCGCCCTGCTCGCGGCACCAGGCAACGATGCCGGCCATCGTGTGGCCTTCGTCGAGGATGTCGTCCACCAGCAGCACCCGCCGGCCCTGCAGCGGCGTGGCCGGCCGGTGCTTCCAGAACAGCTCGCCACCAGAGGTTTCGCCGCGGTAGCGGGTCGCGTGCAGGTAGTCGAACTCCAGGTCCAGCCCGCGCTCGCCCAGCGCAAACCCCAGTTGCGCCGCGAACGGCATGCCGCCGTGCATGACCGTCAGGTAGACGGGCACCTCGCCGGCGTAGTCGTCGCTGATCCTCTCGGCCATGCGGCCGATCGCGGCCTCCAGTGTCGCGCGGTCGTGGATCACTTCCGAATTGGCCAGGGCGGCCTGCAGGTCGGCCATCAGGCAAGACCCTCCAGCCGGCCACGGGTGTCGCCGTAGCGGGCGTCGGCCAGCAGCCCGTCCCAGCCCATCGGCCCGCGCCCGATCAGGCCGGCCAGCGCCATCGTGTTGAGCGGACGGTCCTGCACGGCCTTGAGCGATTCCTCGACCAGCTCCGGATGGCAGACCAGCACCACGTCGCAGCCGGCGTCCAGGTGCAGGTCGACGCGCTGCTTGATGCCGCCGGCAGAGAATGCCGCGGCCATGCCGATGTCGTCGCTGAAGACAACGCCGCGGAAGCCCATTTCGGCGCGCAGGATGTCCTCGATCCACCGCTTGGAGTAGCCGGCCGGTTCGGGGGCGACTTCGGGATAGACCACGTGCGCCATCATCACCGCGTCGGCGTTCGCCTCGATGCCGGCGACGAACGGGACCAGGTCGAGCGCGCGGATCTCATCCAGCGGGCGCGGGTCGACCGCGTCGTCGAAATGAGTGTCCTCGAGCACCGAGCCGTGGCCCGGGAAGTGCTTGAGCGTCGCGGCCATGCCGGCCGCGTGCATGCCGCGGACGTAGGCGCGGGTGAACTCGGCCACCACCTGCGGGTCCTCCGAGAACGCGCGGTCGCCGATCGCACGGTTGCCGCGGCCCAGGTCGACCACCGGCGCGAAGCTCAGGTCGACGCCGCTGGCGCGGATCTCGCTGGCCATCAGCCAGGCGTGCTGTTCGGCGAGCTCGAGCGCCTTCGCCGGGTCCTGGGCGTAATGCCGCCCGAAACCCTCCAGTGGCGGGAGCGCGCTGTAGCCCTCGCGGAAGCGCTGGACGCGGCCGCCCTCCTGGTCGACGCAGACCAGTTGCGGTCGCGGCGCGGCTTCCCGTATCGCCTGCGCCAACTCGGCGACCTGTGCCTTCGAGGAGAAATTTCGGGTGAACAGGATCACGCCGGCGCAGGCGTCGTGCTGCAGCCAGTCGCGCTCCTGCGCGGTGAGTTCGGTGCCGGCGACGCCGATCACGAGCATGGGGGACTCCCGGGTGTGGACGCGCGAAAACGGACCGGCATTGTCGCGCAGATGGTGCTCGGGTGTTGTGGTCGGCGGGTACCGGCTAGCGGTGCTGCTCGGCCGCCGTCCACCGGGCGTAGGGCCGGGTCGCCAGCGCGAGGTTGTAGTAGCGCGGCTCGTCCGTGACCTCCCGGCCCAACCAGGCCGGTCGCGAGAACGGCTCGTCGGCCCGGCCGAGTTCGATCTCGGCGACCACCAGCCCCGCGTTGTCGCCGAGGAACTCGTCCACCTCCCACAGGTGGCCGTCGTGGTGCACGTAGTGCCGTCGCTTGTCCACCAGTCCACCCACGGACAGGGCCAGCAGCGCGCGGGCGTCGTCGACCGGGATCGCGTAGTCGAACTCCTGCCGGGTGTGGCCGAGCTCGCGTGACTTGAGGTTGAGGAAGGCGGCATCCCCGGCGATCCGTACCCGCACCGAGGCCTTCATCGCCCCCGCACTGCCGTCCGGCAGGTTCAACGCGGCCAGATCGTTGAGGTAGCCCTGCGCCATCGGCACCACCTTGTGCGCGGCGGCGCGCCACGCGTCACCGACGACCAGGAACTTGCGTTCGATCTCGATGGCCATGTCAGCGCGGCTCGAACATCGCGATCGATTCCACGTGCGCGGTGTGCGGGAACATGTCCATCACGCCGGCGGCCTTGAGCTTCCAGCCCTTCTCGTTGACCAGGTAGCCGGCGTCGCGCGCCAGCGATGCCGGGTGGCAGCTCACGTAGACGATGCGCTTGAACTGCTTGAGCGGCAGCTGCGTCAACACGAAATCGGCGCCAGAGCGCGGCGGATCGAGCAGCAGGCGGTCGAACCCCTCGCGCATCCACGCCTGGTCGCTGAGGTCCTTGCCGAGGTCGGCCGCATGGAACTGCGCGTTGCCGATGCCGTTGTGGGCGGCGTTCGCGCGGGCACGCGCCACCAGCCCCGCTTCGCCCTCCACGCCCACCACCTCGCGCACCGAGCGCGCCAGCGGCAGCGTGAAGTTGCCCAGGCCGCAGAACAGGTCGAGCACGCGGTCGTCCGGGGCGGCATCGAGCAGGTCGAGCGCGAGCCGGATCATCCGCCCGTTGAGGCCGGCGTTGACCTGGATGAAGTCCAGCGGCTTGAACAGGAACTCGATGCCCCAGTCCGGCAGGGTGAAGGCCAGGCGCGGCGCCTCCGGCCACAGCGGATGGACACTGTCGACCCCGCCGGGCTGCAGGAAGATCGCAAACCCGTGCTCCTGCCCGAACGCGACCAGCGCGGCGCGGTCGTCGTCCGACAGCGGCGCCAGGTGCCGGATGGTCAGGGCGACGCCGCTGAACTGCGCATCGGGGTCGCCGGCGATGAACTCGATCTGCGGGATCTCGCGCCGCGCCTGCAAGCCGTCGACCAGCCGGCCAAGCGCCTCGACCTTGGTGCCGATCTGCGGGATGACGGTGTGGCAGACCGCGATGTCGGCGACGAACCGCGGGTCGGACTCGCGGAAGCCGACCAGGGTCTTGTCCTTCTTCTCGACCCGGCGGACCGAGAACCGGCCCTTGCGCCGGTAGCCCCAGGCCGCGTCGACCAGCGGCGGCAGCACCGCGCCGGGTTTGACGTGGCCGATGCGCTCGAGGTTCTCCAGCAGCACGCGCTGCTTGGCCAGGATCTGCTGGCCTTCGTCGTAGTGCTGGAGGGCGCAGCCACCGCAGGTACCGAAGTGCCCGCAACGCGGGTCGACGCGCTCGGGCGCGCCGTGCAGCACCTCGACCGTGCGGGCCTCGTCGTAGCTGCGGTGGCGCGCGGTCTGCACCGCCATTACCCGCTCGCCGGGCAACGCGCCGGCGACGAAGACGGCCTTGCCGGCCTCCCCCGGGACCGTCGAGGGACGGCGGGCCACGCCCCGCCCGTCGTGGGTCAGGTCGGTGATTTCGGCTTCAAACGGGGTCTTGTCGATGCGGGCCACGGGCACTGCTGGGTTGCGGGGGGCGCGTATTGTCGCAGAGCCCGCTGCCGCGGGTCGCCGGAACGGGTCCGGCGACCATGTCGCGTGCTACTTCTGCTTCCAGCTGCCGCCGCTCTGGTACCACCAGCCGCTGCGGGCACTGGCCACCCACTGCCGCGCGAAGACCTCGCGGATCTGGCCTTCCCACTCCGGATGGCCGTTGGCGACGGCGACTTCGCGGTAGACCGCCTTGCGGTCGCGGTTGTCGTCGGCCACGGCCTGCTGGATCTTCACCCGGTCCTTGAGCGGCAGCTTGGAGGCGTCGCGCACGACGATCGTGCCGTCGCCGGCAAAGCCGAGCGCGCCGGCGTCGAAGCCCGCGCGCAGGGTCGAATCGAACCGGGCGGCCATCCGCGACTGGATCGCCTGGATCGCCGGGGTGCGGATGCTGATGTCGGGCGACTGCGCGTGCGCGCTGCCGATGCCCATCAGCGCGTATACGTCGACGCGGGAGGCCAACTGCCGCAGTGACACCGGCTCGAGGAAGGCACTCGGCCCGCCGTTGTCGTCCTCGACCGGCGTGGACGGCTGCGGCTCCTCGCCGATGACCTTCTCGACGAACTGCCGCGCGGCTTCCTTCGCCTCCGCCGCCGGGAAATAGACGTTGATCGTGACGCAGGCCGTGACCATCACGGCGGCGACCGGAATACCCATCCAACGGCGCATGCGATTCTCCTGTTGCGGTTCTGAAGGTGCGGTCACTCGACCACCGGCTTGACGTCGCCGGTGCCGACCGCCGCCAGCCGCTCGACCAGCGTCGGCCAGTCGACCCGGCGGTTGTAGCCGACCACGGTCAGCCGTGGCAGGCCCGAGCCCTGGACGATAATAAAGCCCTCGCCCACTGAACCCAGTCCGTCCATCGTGCACACCTCGTCGACCAGGGTGCAGCCGATGCCGATGCGCGAGTACCCGAAATCGTCGAAGAACCCGATCAGCTGCGCCTGAAGGCTGCCGACGAACGAGCTGTTGCCGACGCTGGTCAGGTCCTGCACGGCGCGCTGGCTGATGCGCTGGCGTACGCCGGGATGGCGATCGGTGCGCAGCCGGGCGTTGAACGCCACCGGTCGCCAGTCCACCAGGCGCAGGTCGGCGATCCGCCCGTCGAGCTTGCCGCTGATGCTGCCGAAATCGAACGCGCCGGTAAGCGCCATCAGGTCGATGTCCTCGAAACCGACGTCCGCCGACAGCGTGGGCAGTACGCCGAATGGCCGCTCCATCGACAGCTGGCCGACCGAGACCTCCCCTCCGAACAGCTGCATCGACAGGCCACCATCGAACTCGACCCGCTCGTCCGCATAGCGCGCCTCGGGAATGGTGCCGCTGAGTTCACCGGTGAAGGCTGGCCAACCGAGCGCGGCGGACAGTTCGGCCACATCCAGGCCGTCGAGCGCGAGGCCGAACCGCAGGTCGGACGCCTGCGTCCCTGACGGTGGGCGCAGGTCCATATGGCTGATGCGCAGCGTGCCACCGAGCAAGGGGACCTCGACCGGTGAAGCCAGCGCCAGCCTGCCCTGCGCGCTGCGGAACGGCAGGTGCGCCGCCCCGAACGCCAGGCCGTGCATCGCGCCACCGTCCCATCGCAGGACGCTGTCGACCGGCGAGGTGGCGGAGAACCGGACATCACCATCCACGCCGCGGAAGGCGAAACGCCCGCGCGCGTCCTCGAAGCTGGACTGGTGCAGTGCCAGGTGCGCCTGCTGCAGCGCGCCGCCGGCCAGTTGCACGTGCGCATCGGCCGCGCCCTGCAGTGCAAGGTCGGCAAGCCCGGCGACACCGAGCCATCCGCTGAGGTAGCCGTCGGCGAGCGCGGCGAGTGCCGGGCTGTGCAGACGCACGTCAAGCGCGCGCAGTGTCGCGTCCACGCCGAGCGCCGCGCTTCCTTCCGCCTTCAGGATCCCGGGGTCATGCCACGCGATGGCCGGCAACTGCCAGCCCTGTTGGCCTTGGACCGCCTCGATCCTCACGTCCACCGGCCGCTCCTGCAGCGACACGTAGGTGGTGCCCAGCAGCAATTCGCCGCCCAGCAGCTGGCCGTCCACGGTGAACCGGTCCCGCTCGTCCAGGGCAGCGTCGATCGCGAGCCGCGCACCGAGGTTCTCGCCGGCGATGCGCCCGTCGGGCGTGTCGAAGCCGGCCGCACGGATCGCCACCGGGCCGGAGATGCGCAGCGGCTCGCCTGTCGGCGCGGACACCGCCAGCGCTGCGTCCGCGCGGCCACCGGTGATGCGTCCGCTGCTCCATGCCTGGGCCAGCAGTGCCTGAGTCCACGCCAGTGGGATGTCGACGAGGTTGATCCGGGTGAGGTCGGGCGTTGCCGCGTCCCGGTGCAGCTCGACCCGGCTGCGATCGCGCGACAACGCTGCTTCGACCCCTCCCGCCTCGAAGGCCACCGCCAGCCGCATCGGCGCCCCGCCACCGTGCACGAGGCCGTCGCAGCGCCAGTCGTTCCCGTCGCGCTGCAACGGGCATTGCCAGTCAAGTTGGTGGAAGTCGTAACCCAGTGCCGGCGACTGCACTCGCTCGGCGCGCAAACGCAGCTGACCGTGATCCGCACCCTTCGCCCACGCAAGGTCGACCCGCACGCCGTGCATGGCGGCCACCGCCGAGTCGACCCGTTCGATGTGCGCCGTCGCCGAGCGCGCTGCCGCCGCGGCGGGCCACGACAGCCCCACCAGGCAGGCGCATGCGATCAGCAGCGGTAGTATCGGCCGGAACATCGCGGCAGCATACCGAGGGCCGCAACCACCGCCGATGAAGCGCCGGCCGCCGCCGGACACATTGTCCAAACCGCCGTTGCCACACGAGGGACCGTCGTGAACGACGCCGCCATGCCCCGAGTCCTGCTGGTCGAGGACGACCCGACCTCCCGCGCCTTCCTGGCCGCCGCGATCAAGGCACTCCCCGGCCGGGTCGACGAGGTCGACAGCGTGGCCGCGGCGGTCACCCGCGCCACCGCGACCCGTCACGACCTCTGGCTGGTCGACGCCCACCTTCCCGACGGCACCGGACATACGTTGTTGCGCGCACTTCGTGGCATCCACCCGGATACGGTTGCAATTGCGCACACCGCCTCCTCCGAACCCGACGTGGCGGCGTCGTTGCGCGCCGCGGGGTTTGCGGACGTACTGGTCAAGCCGTTGTCAGCGGTGGCGCTGCAATCAGCCGTCCGCGCGCGCCTCGACGTGCGACCCGGAGACGTGCCCGAGCGGCCGCTCTGGGACGACGCCACTGCGGCCACCGCATTGAACGGCAACACCGCCCACGTGCAGGCCCTGCGCACTCTTTTCGCGGATGACCTGAAGCAGTTGCGCGAGCGGGTACGGAACGCTGCCGCGCGCGAGGACCACCCCGGGATCGAAAGCGAACTGCACAAGCTGCTGGCCAGCTGCGGGTTCGTCGGCGCAGTGCGGCTCGGCGACGCGGCCGCCGGGCTGCGGCGGGCGCCGGGCGACGCCGAACAGCTTGCAGCGTTCGAGCGAATCGCCGACGAGACCGCCGCGGCGTTCGCGTGGAGAACCCCGGCGTCCCGGTGACCTGCTAGTCCGGTGTATCCAATGGCGTGGCCCGCCCCCCGGCCGGCAACCCACCCAGCATCTCCCACGATTTCAGGCCACGCGGGCCGAGATGGTGGGCGAGCACGCCCCGCATCACCCGCCGCAGGCCGGGCAGGTCGTCATTGGCCGGGATCCGGTCGGCCGCCAGGTCCAGCAGCCCGCGGCCGGTGGCCGCGCCACTGCGATCGGCCTGGCCGCGATCGCTGAGCAACCGGCGCGGGCCGTGCTCGGGATCGACCCGGTAACGCGCCGCAGGGTCGAGCGGTTCGCCATCACCGTCACGGCTCCAGTCGAAGCCGAAACCCAGGGCGTCGAGCAGGTCGCGCTCGAACCGGCGCAGCGTCCAGCCCAGCGGTTCGCCGGAACGCAGGCGCTCCCGGGTCATCGCATAGGCGCCGAACAATTGCGGCTGTGCTTCACCGCGTGGGGTCAGGCGCAGCGTGAGCTCGCTCAGGTAGAACCCGCTCAGCATCGCGTCGCCGACCAGCCTCGGCGCCGCATCGGTGGCTTCGGCCGAACGCAGCTGGGCCAGCTCGCCGGTCTGCACCGCATCCAGTCGGATCGATTGCAGCGGTTGCAGCGCGGCCCGCAGCGGGTGCCGCTTGGGGCCTTTCACCCCGCGTGCGATGAGCCCGAGCCGCCCGTGGTTGAGACTGAGGACCTCCACCAGCAGGCTGGTCTCACGCCAGGGCCGGGCATGCAGTACGAAGGCGGGCTCGGCGGTGATGCGCATCGCCTGCGGCCGGGGTCAGTCGTGGTAGCCGAACGCCCGCAGCGCGGCCTCGTCGTCCGACCAGCCTTCGCGTACGCGCACCCAGGTTTCAAGGAACACCTTGGCGCCAAACAACTGTTCCATCTGCTGGCGCGCCCGCGCGCCGATCTCACGCAAGCGCTCGCCGCCCTTGCCGATGACGATCGCCTTCTGGCCGTCACGCTCGACCCAGATCACCGCGCCGATGCGCAGCAGCGCGCCGTCCACCACGAAGCGCTCGATCTCGACCGTGGTGGCGTACGGCAGCTCTTCGCCGAGCTGCCGCATCAGTTGCTCGCGCACCAGCTCACCGGCCAGGAACCGCTGGCTCTTGTCGGTGATCTCGTCCTCCGCGTAGAGCGGCGGCTGCTCGGGCAACATCGCGAGCACGTCCTTGACCAGCGGCTCGAGCCCCTTGCGCTTGAGCGCTGAGATCGGATGCACGGCAGCGAACTCGCGGCCTTCACTGACCTGCGCGAGGTACGGCAGCAGCGCGGTCTTGTCCTTGAGCCGATCGACCTGGTTGACCACCAGCACCACCGGCACCTTGGCCTGGTGCAGGGCCTGGTAGGCGAAGGCGTCGGCCTCTTCCCACTGGCCGGCGCGCACGACCAGCAAGGCGACGTCGACGCCCTCCAGCGCACCACGGGCGGCACGGTTCATCCAGCGATGCATGGCGGTCGCGGTCGACTTGCCCTGGTCGCGGTGCAGCCCGGGGGTGTCGACCAGCAGGATCTGGCCCTGCTCGAAGGTCGCGATGCCCAGCAGGCGGTGGCGGGTGGTCTGTGGCCGTGGCGAGACGATGCTGACCTTGGCGCCGACCAGCGCGTTGGTCAGGGTGGACTTGCCGACGTTGGGCCGGCCGATGACGGCGACGTGGCCGCTGCGGTGGGGGGTATCCATCGGGGGATTGTAATGCCCGGTCAGGCCGCTTCGAGTGCGGACAGCGCAGCTTCGGCGGCGGCCTGTTCGGCGCCGCGGCGGGAACCACCCTCGCCTTCGGTCACCAGTGCCGGCTGGACCAGGGTGCAGCTGACCCGGAAGGTCTTGGCGTGGTCCTCGCCCGACTCGGCCACCAGCTGGTACACCGGCAACGGTTTCTGGCGACCCTGCAGCCATTCCTGCAGGCGGGTCTTGGCGTCCTTGCCGACCTTGTGCGGCGGCGGCAGGGCGTCCATCGCCGCCTCGAACCACGGCATCACAACGGTCCGGCAGGCCTCGAAACCCGCGTCGAGGTAGACCGCGGCCACCACCGCTTCGAGCGCGTCGGCCAGGATCGAGTCACGCCGATGGCCACCGGACTTCATTTCCCCGGGACCGAGCGTCAGCAACGCCCCGAGGTCAAGCTGGCGGGCGATCGGCGCCAGTGCCGACTCGCGCACCAGCTCGGCGCGCGCGCGGGTCAGGGCCCCTTCGTCGGCCCGGGGCCAGCGCGCGTACAGCGCCTCGGCGACGAACAGGTTGACCAGTGCGTCACCGAGGAATTCCAGCCGCTCGTTGTGCGGTGCCCCCGCGCTCCGGTGTGTCAGCGCCTGCGCCAGCAGCTCGGGCCTGACGAAGGGGTGGGAGATCCGCAGCGTCACCGGTCACCTAGCGCCGCGGCGCAACTCCTGCTCGGTGTTGAACTTGCCGACCACGTCCAGGTTGGCGATCAGCGGCTTGCGCACTTCGTAGTCCACCGTCATCAGGTAGCCGGCGTCCTTGCGAGCGATCTTCACGTTCGCGGGCTTCACGTTCTCGGCGTAGCTGATGTACAGGCGGCGGAAGAACAGGTCCTGGATCTGGGCCGGGGACTTCTGGGTGATTTCCGGCTCCTCCGACAGCCCCGCAAGCGCCTGCTTGACCGCGTAGTACTCCGAATACATCGGGATGACCTTCATCCCGGTGTAGATGAACACGCCGGCCACCGCCAGCACGATGATGAACCCGATAAGGGTCATGCCACCTTGGGTACGCTTCATCCGGTCTTCCCCTGAGTTCGATTCCCGCTGCGGATGATGCCGCAAACGGGGTGTTACTGGATGCTCTCGCCGATCCGGGAGAAATCGACCCCACCGTCGAGATGCATCCAGATCAGGAACGCCTTGCCGCGCAGGTTCTGCTCCGGCAGGAAGCCCCAGTATCGGCTGTCCTCGCTGTTGTCGCGGTTGTCACCCATCACGAAATAGTGACCGGCCGGGACGACCCACTCGCCCTGCCCCGGGTCGAGGAACGGCAGCGAGCTGCGCTCGAGCACGCGGTGCGGGCGGCCGGGCAGCTGCTCGACCAGTTCTTCGGCACCGGTCATCTCGATGCCGCTGTCGATCCCCTGGTAGGTCCCGAGCGACTCGTACCCCACCGGCACGCCGTTGACGTGGACCTGGTTGTCAAAATAGGCGACCCGGTCGCCGGGCAGGCCGATCACGCGCTTGATCCAGTCCTGGTCGGGATGGTGCGGCGGACGGAAGACGACGACGTCGCCGCGCGCGGGCGCGCCGATGTCGACGAACTTGTCGTTGGTGATCGGCATGCGCAGGCCGTAGGCGAACTTGTTGACCAGGATGAAGTCGCCGGTCAGCAGGGTCGGCATCATCGAATTGGACGGAATGCGGAACGGTTCGGCGATGAAGCTGCGCAGGACCAGCACTACCAGCAGGACGGGGAAGAACGCCTTGGAATAGTCGACGTACCACGGTTCGCCGTCATCATCGAGCAGCCCCTGGCTGGCGGTGCGGCGCTTGGCCAGCACCAGCCTGTCGAGCAGCCAGACCACCCCGGTGACGAGGGTGAGCACCACCAGGGCGATTTCAAACCAGCGCATGCGGCTTCCTTTACTTGTTGTCGACCTGCAGGACCGCGAGGAAGGCTTCCTGCGGGATCTCGACGCTTCCGACCTGCTTCATCCGCTTCTTGCCGGCCTTCTGCTTTTCGAGCAGCTTCTTCTTGCGCGAAATGTCGCCACCGTAGCACTTGGCCAACACGTTCTTGCGCATCGCCTTGACCGTGGAGCGGGCGATGATCTGCGAGCCGATCGCGGCCTGGATGGCGACGTCGAACATCTGCCGCGGGATCAGCTCGCGCATCTTCTCGGCGATCTCGCGGCCACGCCGGTCGGCGTGCGCGCGGTGGGTGATCATGCTGAGCGCATCCACCTTGTCGCCGTTGATCAAGGTGTCCACCCGCACGAACGGCCCTTCCTGGAAGCGCAGGAACTGGTAGTCGAGCGAGGCGTAGCCGCGGCTGACCGACTTGAGCCGGTCGAAGAAGTCCATTACCACCTCGGCCATCGGCAGCTCGTAGCTGATCTGCACCTGCTGGCCCATGTACGTGATGCCGATCTGGTTGCCGCGCTTCTCCTCGCACAGGGTGATCACGTTGCCCACGTAATCGGGCGGCGTGAGGATGTTGGCGCGGATGATCGGCTCGCGGATCTCCTCGATCAGGTTGCTCTGCGGCAGCTTGGCGGGGTTGTCCAGCGCCACCACGCTGCCGTCGGTCTTCAGGACCTCGTACACCACGGTCGGCGCGGTGCTGATCAGGTTGAGGTCGTACTCACGCTCCAGCCGCTCCTGCACGATCTCCATGTGGAGCATGCCCAGGAAGCCGCAGCGGAAACCGAAGCCCATCGCCTCCGAGCTTTCCGGCTCGAACCGCAACGCGGCATCGTTGAGGCGCAGCTTCTCCAGCGCTTCGCGCAGGTCGGGGTAGTCCTCGGCATCGACCGGGAAGAGGCCGGCGAACACGCGCGGCTGCATCTCCTGGAAGCCGGGCAGCGGCTTGGCCGCCGGGTCGCCGGCAAGGGTCAGCGTGTCGCCGACCGGCGCGCCGTGGACATCCTTGATGCTGGCGTTGATCCAGCCCACCTCGCCCGCGCCGAGCTTGGCCAGCTCCTTGCGCTTGGGGGTGAACACACCGACGTTGTCGACCTGGTGGGTGCGGCCGGTGGACATCACCAGGATCTTGTCGCCGGGCTTGATCTCGCCCTGCATGACGCGCACCAGGCTGACCACGCCCAGGTAGTTGTCGAACCAGGAGTCGATGATCAGCGCCTGCAGCTTGTCGGTGTCACGCGGCTGCGGCGGCGGGATGCGGGTGACGATGGCCTCCAGCACCTCTTCGATGTTCAGGCCGGTCTTGGCGCTGACGGCCACCGCGTCGCTCGCGTCGATGCCGATCACGGCTTCGATCTCGGCCTTGGCCCGCTCGATGTCGGCGGTTGGCAGGTCGATCTTGTTGAGCACCGGCACCACTTCCAGCCCCTGCTCCACCGCGGTGTAGCAGTTGGCGACCGACTGCGCCTCAACGCCCTGGGCGGCGTCGACCACCAGCAGCGCGCCTTCGCAGGCGGCCAGCGAACGGCTGACCTCGTAGCTGAAGTCGACGTGGCCGGGGGTATCGATGAAGTTGAGGAAGTACGTCTTCCCGTCGCGCGCGGTATAGGGCACCGAGACGGACTGCGACTTGATGGTGATGCCGCGCTCGCGCTCGATCGGGTTGGAGTCGAGTACCTGGGCTTCCATCTCGCGCGTCGTCAGGCCACCGCACAAATGGATGATGCGGTCAGCCAGGGTCGACTTGCCGTGGTCGACGTGGGCGATGATGGAGAAATTGCGGATCTGCTGCATGCGGGCTACGGCGGGCTCGGGCCGGGAAAGTTAACGCGCGATTATCGCATACCGGCGCGCCGGTCCCGGGTGTGCGGGACCGGCCGTTGGGACCTCGCCGGCGCCGTTCAGCCGGCCGGCGCGGTCACCGCCACGAACTGGGTGGTGCCGCCGCGCGATACCAGCAGCATCACCGTTTCCCCGTCCTTCACCCCGGCCAGCGCCCGGTTGAAGTCGGCGGCACTGGCGACGCTGTCGCGACCGACCTGCAGCACCACGTCGCCGGGGCGTAGGCCGCTCTCGCGCGTCACCCGCGGATCGACCTGCTCCAGCAGCACGCCTTCGCGCGCCGCGATGCCGAGCCGCTGGCGGGTCGCGGTATCCAGGTCGCGCGCGGTGATGCCAAGCGCGTTGGTACCCGCGGGCGCGGTCGCAGCACCGCCGCTGCCGCCCTGGGCGCCGCGTGCCGCCGTGCCGCCCTGTGCACTCTCGGCACCCACCACCAAGTCCAACGACACCTCCTTGCCGTCCCGCAGGACTTGCACGGTCGCCTTGCTGCCGGGCGCCACCGCGCCGACGATCGGCGGCAGGTCGCTGGCGTCGTTGATGCGGGTGCCGTTGAACGCGCGGATCACGTCCATGCGGCGGATGCCGGCCTTCTCGGCGGCGCTGCCGGGCTGCACGTTGGAGACGATCGCACCACGGCTGTCCGACAGCCCCATCGCACGCGCCATGTCCGGGCTGACCGGCTGGATGTTGACGCCGAGCATGCCCCGGCGCACCTCGCCGGTCTCCTTGATCTGCTCGACCGCGTTCATCGCCAGGTCGATCGGGATCGCGAAGCTGACGCCCATGTAGCCGCCGGAATTGCTGAAGATCTGCGAATTGATGCCGACCACCTCGCCGGAGGTGTTGAGCAGCGGCCCGCCGGAGTTGCCGCGGTTGATCGCGACGTCGGTCTGGATGAAGGGGACGTACTGCTGCCCGGCATACGGGTTGGAGCGGCCGACCGCGCTGACGATGCCGGCGGTCACCGAGTGGTCCAGCCCGAACGGCGAGCCGATCGCCACCACCCACTGGCCGGGCTGGAGGCCGCTGGACTGGCCGGCGCGCAGCCAGCGCAGGTTGTCGGCGTCGATCTTCAGCAGCGCGACGTCGTACTGCTCGTCGCTGCCCACGACCTCGGCGCTGAACTCGCGACGGTCAGACGTCGTCACCGTGACCTTGTCCGCACCGCTGATGACGTGGTGGTTGGTCAGGACGTAGCCGTCGTCGGAAATGATGAACCCGCTGCCCAGCGACGTACCACCGCCACCCGGGCCGTCGGGCATGCCCGGCATCGGCATGCCGAACTGTCGGAAGAACTCCTCGAAGCCGGGTGGCATCTGCGAGCGCGGATTGCGCTGGGCGGGTGCTATCTCGGCGCTGATGTTGACCACCGCCGGGCCGACGCGCTCGACCAGGCGGGTGAAGTCCGGCAGCCCGGTCACGATCGGGGCCGCGGTCGGCGGGGTCACCGCCTGCGAGGCTGCCGCGGCGACGGTCGGTGACTGCTGCGCCGTGCAGGCGGCCGGCAGCGCGGCGGCGAGGACGCCCAGCAGGGCAATGGAGCGGATCGGTCGGTTCATGGAATCGGCCTCATTGATGGCTAGTGAACTTCATGCCGGCGCCGGAAGGACGGCGCCAGCGAGCGGATCGTCGACCCGGGCGGGGTCAGTTGCGCGGCCAGTCGGTGGCGGCGTCGCCGGCCACCAGGCCCGGGTCGAGCCGCTCGGGTTCGAACGGATAGAACGAGGGCGACGGTGCGTCGTCATCACCGAAACTGGCGGTGAAGGCACCACCGCGGGGGTAATCGGGCAGCGCCGCCCGCGGCCACGGCCGGGTCTGGATTTCGCCCTGCGGCAGGAACGGCCGGAGTGCGTCGGTCGTGGACTCGACTGGCTCCATCGACGCGACGGTCAGCGGCGCATCGACCGTGCCCGGCATATCGGACCGGGACTGTGAGGCGACCGCTGCGGCGGCGGCGCTGGAGCGTACCCGCTGCTCGGCGGCGGCGCGGCGTGGCGTCTCGGCCGCCGCCA
>NZ_JBJXHK010000040.1:0-21374 GCF_046638635.1 Lysobacter zhanggongensis | reverse complement strand
GCCGCGCCGCCACCACGGCCGAGCAGGCCGGTGCCAGCCCCCGGGCCCGCCGGCGCGCCCGGCAAGGCCACGGTGATCCTGCGTGTCTGCGGCGGGTAGCAGATGCCCGCGTCGGCGCAGCCCTGGTACTTGATGGTCAGCGTGGTGCTGGCCGCGCGCGCCTGCCCCGGCAGCGTCGCGATCAGCCGGTCGCGGTAGGTCTCGACCTTCCCGAAGAACTCGTCCTCGTACGGCGTGCCGGCCGGCAGGCGCAACTCGCCGGCGGTAAAGCCCGCGTCGGCCGCCACGCTCGTGCGGTGGCGATACAGGTAGTAGCCGTCGGCGATGTCCCATCGGATCCCGATCGCGCCGTCGGGGGTCGCTTCGGCCTGCAGCGCGAAGGCCTCGTCGACCGGCAGCAGGTCGTCCGGGTCGATCGCCGCGTGCGTGGTGCCGGCCAGCATGCCGAGCAGCAATGCCAGCCAGCGGCCGGCCTTCCGGGAATCAGTCATCGTGTCGGGTCTGCTCGGCCACCCAGGCCAGGTACGGGGCGAGGCCGCCAGCGGCTTCGACCGCGACCAGTTCGGGGAGTTCATACGGATGCAGCGCCTGCACCCGCGCGGTCATCGCCGCCAGCCGGTCGGCGGTGGTCTTGATCAGCAACAGCACTTCCGTGCCGTGCTCCACCCGGTCCTCCCAGCGGTAGGTCGAGTGCAGGCCGGGCAGGCGGCTGACGCAAGCGGCCAGCCGCTCGTCGACCAGCGCGTCGGCGATCACGCGGGCGCTGGCGTCGTCGGGGCACGTGCACAGGCAGACCAGGACAGGCATCACGGAGGCTCGGGTGGGGCGCATTAGCCTAGCCCAGCGGCGTCGCCCGGGCTTGGCGGAAGCGGCCGGTCAGGTGTTCCTCGGACGCCCGACCCGGCGTTGCGCAAGCTGTTCGACCACTTCGACCAGCGGCGCGCGGGCGCGTACCGGGCTGTCGCGGAATGCGCCGATCAACCGAAGCTCGAGCGGGTCGTCGACCAGCAGCGCGTCCGCGGCCGCGATCGAGTCCATCTCGACCTCGGTCGTCAGCGTCATCTTGCCGCGCCCGGTGGCCAGCCACTCGAACTGGACGCCGGTGACCAGCGCGATCTCGCGCAGGTGCGCGGCGCTGGGCGACTTGCCGGGGTTGCCCTCCCAATGGCTGACCGCGCTTCGCTGGACGCCGACCGCGGCGGCGAGTGCGGCCTGCGACAGACCGCCGTGGCGGCGGGCGAGACGGATGCGAAGGGCGGGTGTCATTGGCGTGGCTACTCGGGGTAACGGAGCGCCCGAAATTAACATGAAGCTGCGCGCTATCGGTAGCAATATCACCGATGAACGCCGAAACCAGTGATTGCTTCGAACCACGTCACGACTTTGTGCCACCGATGGAGACGGTTCGCCGTATGGAAAACAGTGGTCAAGGTGACTGGATTGGACCAATATCGCCCCTGGTCGACAGGACGTCGACCTGACATGGGGGTCCAGGTCAGGGGAGAGGCGCGGGACGCGCCGAGCTCGGAAAGCCAATCCCGAAACCGGAAGGACGCGTCTCCACCAGGGGGCGCGTCCTTTTTTTGCGCGTGTCCTCCGGTGCATGCCCGGCATCGGCGCCCGTTCCGACGCAGCCCCTTGAAAGCCTGCCGGCGCCCCCCATCTCCAGCGCAGTCCCGGCTTGCCGGGCACGGCCGCTCCCGGACTTGGCACTCAAGCGGGGCGACTGCTAAATTTCGCGTTCTTTCCCCACCCTTTCAACCACTTACGAGGTTGTAGCTCATGAACATCAAGCCGTTGTTCGACCGCGTGGTCATCAAGCGCATGGAAGAAGAAAAGATGTCCGCCGGCGGCATCGTCATTCCGGATTCGGCCACCGAGAAGCCGATCAAGGGCGAGGTCATCGCGGTCGGCGAGGGCAAGGCCCTGGACAACGGCAGCGTGCGCGCGCCGAAGGTCAAGGCTGGCGACAAGGTCCTGTTCGGCAAGTACTCCGGTACCGAGGTCAAGCTCGACGGCACCGACTATCTGGTGGTGAAGGAAGACGACATCTTCGCGATCCTCGGCTGATCGCGGCGCGCTTCCGTTTCCCATTTCCCTTTTTTTGAACTTCTTTTGAGGTAATCCGCAATGGCTGCCAAGGAAATCCGTTTCGGCGAAGACGCGCGCTCCAAGATGCTGCGCGGCGTCAACACGCTCGCCAATGCCGTCAAGGCCACCCTGGGCCCGAAGGGCCGCAACGTCGTGCTCGACAAGAGCTTCGGCGCGCCGACGATCACCAAGGACGGCGTGTCCGTCGCCAAGGAGATCGAGCTGGCCGACAAGTTCGAGAACATGGGCGCGCAGATGGTCAAGGAAGTCGCTTCCCGGACCTCCGACAACGCCGGTGACGGCACCACCACCGCGACCGTGCTGGCCCAGGCGCTGATCCGCGAGGGCATGAAGGCGGTCGCCGCCGGCATGAACCCGATGGACCTCAAGCGCGGCATCGACAAGGCCGTGACCGGCGCCGTCGCCGAGCTGAAGAACATCTCCAAGCCGTCGTCGACGAGCAAGGAAATCGCCCAGGTCGGCGCGATCTCGGCCAACTCCGACACCCAGATCGGCGACCTCATCGCGCAGGCGATGGACAAGGTCGGCAAGGAAGGCGTGATCACCGTCGAGGACGGTTCTGGCCTGGAGAACGAGCTGGACGTGGTCGAGGGCATGCAGTTCGACCGCGGCTACCTGTCGCCGTACTTCATCAACAACCAGCAGTCGATGCAGGCCGAGCTGGACGACCCGTTCATCCTGCTCTACGACAAGAAGATCTCCAACGTGCGTGACCTGCTGCCGGTCCTCGAGGGCGTGGCCAAGGCCGGCAAGCCGCTGCTGATCGTCGCCGAGGACGTCGAGGGCGAGGCGCTGGCCACCCTGGTGGTCAACACCATCCGCGGGATCGTCAAGGTCTGCGCCGTCAAGGCCCCGGGCTTCGGCGACCGTCGCAAGGCGATGCTGGAAGACATGGCCGTGCTGACCGGCGGCACCGTGATCTCCGAGGAGGTCGGCCTGCAGCTCGAGAAGGCGACCATCAACGACCTGGGCCGCGCGAAGAAGGTGCAGGTCTCCAAGGAGAACACCACCATCATCGACGGCGCCGGCGACACCGGCTCGATCGAGGCCCGCATCAAGCAGATCAAGGCGCAGATCGAGGAGACCTCCTCCGACTACGACCGCGAGAAGCTGCAGGAGCGCGTGGCCAAGCTGGCCGGCGGCGTGGCGGTGATCAAGGTCGGTGCCTCGACCGAGATCGAGATGAAGGAGAAGAAGGCGCGCGTCGAGGACGCACTGCACGCGACCCGCGCGGCCGTCGAAGAGGGCATCGTCCCGGGCGGCGGCGTCGCCCTGATCCGTGCGCTGGCCGCGGTTGCCGACCTTAAGGGCGACAACGAGGACCAGAACCACGGTATCCAGATCGCCCGCCGTGCGATGGAAGCCCCGCTGCGCGAGATCGTCACCAATGCCGGCGAAGAGCCGTCGGTGATCGTCAACGCGGTCAAGGAAGGCAAGGGCAGCTACGGCTACAACGCCGCCACCGGCGAGTACGTCGACATGCTCGAAGCCGGCATCCTGGATCCGACCAAGGTGACCCGCACCGCGCTGCAGAACGCCGCTTCGATCGCCGGTCTGATGATCACGACCGAAGCGATGGTCGGCGAACTGCCGAAGAAGGACGAGCCGGCGATGCCGCCGGGCGGTGGCATGGGCGACATGGGTGGCATGGGCTTCTAAGCCAGCCATCACGCTCCACCGATGCAACAAAAAAACCCCGCCGGAAGGCGGGGTTTTCTTTTGCGGGTGGCCTGACTGCACGCCCCGCCCACCGGCAGGGCATGCAGTTGCCGTGGTTCAGAGATCCAGTCCGAAGCCGACGCCGGCCGAACGCTCACTGCCGCTGAATGCCGCCCCGAGCGAAATCGACGTGCGGCCCATCCGCTTTCCGTAGCCCACCGACAGGCCCTTCTTCCCGCCCTGGAACCCGGCACCGACCGCGACCCGGCCACGCCCGCCGTCGCTGCCGGCGGCGTTGATCGCCATGTTGAGCATCGCGGCACCCATGGCGCCGTTGCGGTCGATCCTGTCGTCCTGGTGGTGCAGGCGACGGTCGACGTCCTCGAAGCGATCCTCCAGCACCGTCATGCGGTCGTTGATCCCGCCAACATCGAACCCGACCAGTTGCTGGATTGCCGTGTCGGTATAGGCATTGGCGGCCGACAGCGTAGCCGTGTCGCCGGCCTGCATGTCAGTCCGCACGGACGCTTCGCGGGTGTCGGTGTACTCATTCGCGCTGGCCAGGGTCGCCGCATCGCCGGCTTCCATGTCGGTGCGGATGGCGACCTCTCGCGTGTCGGTGTAGGCGTTCGCCTCGGCCAGGGTCGCGGCGCCGCCGGCCTCGATGTCGGCGCGGATGGCCGCCTCGCGCGTGTCGGTATAGGCGTTGGCATCGGCCAGTGTCGCCGCGTCGCCTGCATCGGCGTACGCATTCGCGCTGGCGAGCGTGGCCGCGTCACCCGCGTCGGCGATCTCCTGCACACGGGCCTCGCTGACACCGCCTCCGCCGACCACGCCATCAAGCGCCGACTGCAGCTGCCGCAGGTTGACCGCGTCGGTGCCGGCGACAGCATCCGCGACATTGGTGATGCGGCGCTCGTTGTCGACCGCGCCGACCGAGAAGGTGTTGGCCTCGTTGGCCACCGAGCCGGCGCCGATGGCGACCGAGTTGGTGGCGGCCAAGGTCACCTGCGCCATGGCGCCGATCGCCACGCCGCCGGTGGCGGTGGAGCCGGTTGCACCCTCCGCCAGCACGGCGGCTTCCCGGCCGATGGCAATGGCTTCGTATCCGGCCGCATTGGCTCGTACGCCAAAGGCCAGGCTCTGTTGACCAGTGGCCGTGGACGCGTAGCCGACGGCGCTGCTGCGTACACCACTTGCGACGGTCTCATAGCCAAACGCGCTGCTCCGCTCGCCTTCGGCGGTGTTGTTGTAACCGAACGCGCTGGCACCGGCGCCGATCGCCTCGTTGTTGGAGCCGAACGCATTGCTTCCGTTCCCGTTGGCGACATTGGCGCGTCCCATGGCGTTCGCGTTGTCTCCTGCTGCAGCGCTCATGTAGCCGAACGCGCTGCTTTGCGTACCGGAGACCTCGTTTCCATACCCGAATGCGGACGCATTGCCGCCGGAAGCGACATTGCTGGCGCCGAACGCGCTGCTGCGGTTGCCACTGGCCGTATTGAAGTGTCCGACTGCGCTGGCGTCCGAGCTGCTGGTGGTGTTCTGCCAGCCGAATGCACTGCTGCCGGTCCCGTTGGCAGTATTGGAGACGCCGACCGCGCTGCTGCTGTTTGCGGTTGCATCATTGAAGCTGCCAAGTGCGACGGCGTTCTGGGCGCTGGCCTCGTTGCTGTGGCCAACGGCCGACGACTGCACGCCGCTTGCCGTGTTCTGGCTGCCGACGGCGGTACTGCTGGAGCCGCGGGCGATGTTGGCGCGACCCACGGCCGTGCTGCCGGCTGCACTGGCATTGTTCCCTTCGCCATAAGCAGTGGCGTCGGCACTACAGGTACTGTTGCGGTCACCGTGCTCGTTCCCCTGGGTACGGTCGATCGAGGTGTCCTGCTGCCAAGTCTGGGTGGTGGTGTCGAACACCCAGCACGCGGGACCGTCGACGGCGGCCCTGGCCGGCGACGCGATCGCCAAGCCAAGCGCTAGGGAGAGCGGGAGGAGTTTGAGGGCGGGGGGGAAGGCGCGGAATTGCATCGAGTGTGTCTCCGTGATCGTGATGGAAGTGCCGTGCATGAATGCCGGACCCTCCAACCACGAAAACCGGAGCCGCGAACTGACAGGAACAGGGAGGCTTTCTTCTACCGCGCACGCGATCGCCGACCCTGCCGCCGGCGGTGATGGTCCGGCGCGCCGGTGATAGCGAGGACCGGCGGCTTAGTCCCCGACCGCTGCCAACGCCATGTAACGGTCGTATTGCGCCCTCAGGTCGCTTAGCCGCTGTTGCATGACATCGCGCTCGCTGGTCGACAGCGAAGCGAACGGATCGCGCGCGAGCACGTCCTTGGCGTGGTCCCGCTTGTGCGGCTCCAATCCGGCAAGGCGAGCGTTGCCATCGGCGCCGGCATAACGCTCATGGAGCATCCGTTCGTAGAGCACCTTCTGCACGGCGTCCCGGACCCGCGTGTAGTCGTGCAACGCCAGACCCGCCGCCGCGGCCACCTGCCGCCCCTCCTCGTCGTGCCGGGACAGCGATACGAAAGAGCGGCCACTGGCACGCATCAGCGCAATCTCCTGTTCCATGCCGCGCAGGTACGCGTCGAGCGTGGCGGCGGTGAGGTCCAGCCGTTCCGTGGCTGCGTGCCGGGCGGTGCCATAGGCGGCAGGGACGGATCCGACCATCTGCGGTTCGGCCGCCGGTTCGGCGGATGCCGTAGTCGCGTTGCGCTCGCACGCCGCAAGTACTGACAAGAGCAACGCACATGCCGCCGCGCGGGCGAGGGTGGTGGAAGTCTGGGGAGCGTGCATTGGTGGACACCTCGATGTAGAAGACGATCGACGCCAGCGGCGCCAACTTCCCACTCCACGAAAAACGCCGCCGCGGCCTGCCAGCCCAAGGCCGTCGCCATCACGGCTCCACAGGTGCCTCGACCTGCGAGGGGATGACCGGATGTTCAGGGCGGCGGTGCGGCGAGGGCAAGCATCCTACGAGTGCCGGGATGGGCGTCACCGTAGATCTCCCGGTGTGCCCTGACCGCTTCCGCGATGGCTTCATCCGCGGCCTCGGGCCGGTGCCGGGCGAACATCTCGGCACGGGCAGCCATGACTCGCGGCCACTCGACGCCATTATCGATTCCGGCCGCACGGGCCTCGGCGACCGCCTGGTCGAACAGTGCGACGGCTTCGTCGACGCGTCCGAGCGCGGCCAGTGCGACCGCGCGCACCTCGTCCGTGGACGCAAGCCGGCGCGGATCCTTGTACTGCGCATTACGGTAGATCTCGCTGGCTTGGCGTGCGAGGTCAGCCGCTTCTCCCGGGCGGCCCTCGCGTAGCCGCAGGCGCGCCACCTGGATCAGTCCGTGGCCAACGTAAGGGTGGTCTTCCCCAAGCAGTTCGGTACGCATCCGCAGACCTTCGCCCAGTAGTTTGTCTGCTTCCTCATGGCGCCCGGCCTGACGATAGAGATTGCCCAGGTTGGCGGTGGCGATGGCGTACCGCGGGTCGTCCTTGCCAAATGCTTCCCCGGCCAACTCGAGCGCGCGGATCATGTGTGGTTCGGCTTCTTCGTCACGCTCGGCATTGTCCAAGGCCAACGCCAGATTGTTATAGCGCCCAGCAAGGTTGGAAGCCTGTCCATCGGGGATCGACTCCAGGATCGAAATCGATTCAACCAGCGCCGATACCGCCTCGTCGAACCGCGCCATGTGGGTCAGGATCACGCCGCGCAAGTTCAGCACCGCGCCGCGATTCGGATTCGTTGGCAGGTAAACCTGGTCGGCCAGTTCGAGTGCGACTGACGATTGCTTCAGCGCCGTCGCGAGCTCGCCTCGCGCGAGCGCGAAGTCGGCAAGTCCGGTATGCACCACAAGCCTGTCGGTGGGCGGCAGCTTGTCCACGTTCCGCAACATGATGGCCTCGACCAGAAGTTCTTCCGCGCGCTGGTCGTGACCTGCGACGGAGAGTGCCGAACTCAGCGCACGAAGGTAGAAGAACATTTCCCCGGTGGACGACGAGGTGCGGTTGCGGGCACGCGACAGCGCGGCTTCCGCGTCGGCTACGGCCATCGGTACCCTGCCCAGTGCAAGCAGCGAATCTGTCCGATGCATGATCAGCTGGCCATGCTTCTCGCCTGGTACGCGCCCATCGGCCGCCAGTCTTCGGGCGACCGAATCGAACTGCGTGAGTGCCGCTTCATGGCGGTTCGCCGCGGCGTCCAGCAGACCTTGCCCGAGCATGGCCTCGGTGAGGGTCGTCGAGTCGCCGGCGCGTTCCGCCAGCACGACCCCTTCGGCCAACAGCGGCGCGGCCGCATCCAGTTCATCGATCCTCCGGTACAGATCGCCGAGCAAGACCAGCATCTCTGCGCGCAGCAGGGGCGTGTCGGCGAATGCGCCGCGGATGCGGTGGGCACCCTGGTCGAGGATGTCCCGGGCCGCCAGTGGGCGGCCCATCGCCTCGTCCGGATCATTGGCTTCGAACAACTGCACGAGGAAGTCACGCGCCGCCGCCGCCCGCCGCTCCTGGGCGATTGCGCGCTCCGCGGCGCGGCGAGCCTCGGCCGCCTGCCACAACGTCGCCCCTATGCCGGCGCCGACGCTCAGCGCCAACAGGATCGATGCGGCGACGCCCACCTTGTTGCGGCCGACGAACTTGCGCACGCGATAGGCCAGTTTGGGCGGCTGCGCGAGCACCGGTTGGCCGTCGAGCCAGCGACGCAGGTCGTCGGCCAATGCCTCGGCGGTGGCGTAGCGGCGCTCGGGTTGCTCGGCGAGGGCCTTGAGCAACACGCGGTCGAGGTCGTTCTTCAACGGGACGTAATGGCGGTGGTAGGCGTCGTCGGCGCTGCGCACCAGGAGCGAGGGTCGGGTGGTATCGGTGCCTTCGGTGGGCGATTGGGGGGTGCGGCCGGTCAGGAGCCGGTGTAGCAATGCACCCAGTCCGTAGATGTCGACCGCGGTGCTCGGCGCTGCACCCGTCAACTGTTCGGGAGCGGCGTAGCCGGGGGTCAACGCGCGCCACAGCGTGTGTGTGCGTTCGTCCTCGTTGTCGGCGAACTGGCCTATGCCGAAGTCGAGCAGACGTACGTGGCCGCCGCCGTCGACCAGTACGTTGGAAGGCTTGATGTCGCGGTGGATTACGAGGTTGCGGTGCGCGTACGCCACGGCGCCGCAGACCTGCAGGTACAGCCGGACAATCGCGTGCGAGTCCAGCCCGTGGGTCTCGCACCAGCGATCTATGCGCTCGCCTTCCACGAGGGGCATCGCCAGCCAGAAAGTGCCGTCGCCCGCCACGCCCGAGTCGATCAGCGCGGTTACGTTGGGATGGTTGAGGCGGGCGAGGATCGCAGCCTCGCGGCGGAAACGGTCGCGGCCGGCCGCGCCGAGCGCACCGATGGTCAGGATCTTCACCGCGGCCTGCTGCCGCGCCATGCCCTGCTCGCGCCAAGCCCGGTACACCACGGCCATGCCGCCGCGGCCGAGCTCGTGTTCCAGCGTCCAGTCGCCCAGGCGGCAACCGCGGAGGTCACTGCCGGCGGGGTCGAGCGACGCGCGAGGCCGCTCATGGGCGGAGATCAGCTGGACGAGGCGGCGCCGCACCGGCTCGGGCAGAGATTGCGCTGCCAACCAGGTGTCGCGCTCAGGCCCGGGCAGGTCGAGCCACTGGTCGAACGCCGCGTCGGCAGCCTGCCACTGCGCGATCTTTTCGTGATCCATCATCGTCCTCACGAGATTCGGCGCACCGAACTGCCACGCCGTCGAGCGGTCAGGCGCGGCCCTCGTCGCCGTTGCCATCGGCGTCGTCCAGCATGGCCTGCAGGAACGCGCGCGCACGCTCCCACTCCCGGTAGACGGTGCGTTCCGAAATTCCGAGCGCGCTGGCGATCTCGGCGTATTCCATCCCCGCGAAATAGCGCAGTTCGACGATCTGCCTGCGCTGCGGGCTGATCGCTTCCAACGCTTCCAGCGACTGGTCGAGCATCAGCACGTTGGTGAGTGCCGGCGGCGCATCCGGCAGTTGCTCGTCGAGGCTCACCATGACCTGGTCACCGCCACGCTTGCCGCTGGCGCGCTGGCGTGCGTGCTCGACCATGATCCATCGCATGGCCCGGGCCGACGCCGCGAAGAAATGGCTGCGGTCGGCCAGCGACATCGGCGAACCCTGGCTGATGCGCAGGAACAGCTCGTGCACCAATACCGTCGGCGTTACCGTGGACTGGCGCCCATACATGCGCGAACCGGCCAGCCGGCGAAGTTCGGGATACAAGGCTTCGAATACCGCGCCGAGCTGCGCCGAATCGCCGTCGCGGGCAAGCGCCAGCAGCCGGGTGATGTCTGTATCGGACACTGCGGATCCCCTCCCAACCCCGTCGGGGAAGCTAGCAGCGGGTTCCCGCCGGTGCAACGCGGACCGTCGAGGCGGCATTAGCAGACTGCCCAGTTCTTTTTTGCACTGCAGCGTGCAATCGGTGTAACGATTCCTTCACGATCGACCCGCATCCCGACGTGGGGGAGGGAGCAGGCCCGCAACCGGTTCGTCCGGGGCGGGCTTTTTATTTGCCTGTAGCCAAAGGCGCTTCCCGATCGGCGGTCACCGCGACGTGGCCGGCCCGATCGCCCGATTGCGTGCGTTGCGGGCCGGTCCGGCTCTGCTATCTTCGTGGCGCGCGGGGGATAACCGTGACGCAAGTCACACGTTATCGGAGAGAGCGCTAATGAAACGTTTCAGCTTGGTGCTGGCCATCGCCGCGGCGACGGCGGCAGGCAGTGCGCACGCAGCCACTTACGTGGTGCAGGCTCGGGCCCTGGATTTCGACGCCGCGCTGTCAGCGCAGGTCGAGGCATTGGGCGGACAGGTGGTCGCCCGCCATCCCGGGATCGGCGTGGCGATCGTGGAGTCCGACACCGGCTTCCCGGCGCGCGCGCGCCGGGTGCGGGCGTTGCAGTCGGTGACCGAGGACCGCGTGCTCGAGTTCGGCCTGCCCCGGACGGGACCGACGGTCGACCTGACCGAGACGGCCGCCAATCCGCCCAACAGCGGTGACGACGACTTCTTTTTCGACCTGCAGTGGGGCCACGACGCGATCGACGCGCCCGAGGCGTGGGAGCGGACCGGCGAGCGCGGTGCAGGCGTGCGCGTCGCGGTGCTGGATTCGGGCATCGACTGCGACCACCCGGACCTGGCGCCCAACCTCAACCTCGCCCTGAGCGCGTCGTTCGTGGATGGCGAGGCGCTGTGCGACCTGCCGGCGGGCTTCAACCACGGCACGCACGTTGCCGGTACGGTGGCCGCGGCGGACAACGCCTACGGCACGATCGGGGTCGCGCCGGAAGCGGAGATCGTCGCGGTCAAGGTGCTGTCGGCCTACACCGGTTCGGGCAGCTTCGCGAGCATCATCGGCGGCATCGTGCACGCGGCCGACGTCGACGCCGACCTGGTCAACATGAGCCTGGGCGTCCAAGGCGGCCTGCCGGTGACGCCCGACACGCACACGCTCGTCGGTGCGGTCCTGCGGGCGGTGACCTACGCGCGCCAGAACGGCACCACGCTGATCGCCTCGGCCGGCAACGACGGCATCGACTTCGACACCGCGACCGACGGGTTCGGAAACAAGCTGATCGCGTTCCCGGGCGGCCTGCACGGCGTCATCGGGGTTTCGGCCACGGCGCCGGAAGGCTGGGCGCTGAGCCCAATGACCGACCTCGACCTGCTGTCGCACTACAGCAGCTTCGGCAAGGTGGTGGTCAACTTCGCCGCGCCGGGCGGCGACTGGGACTATCCAGGCAACGAGGTCTGCCTGATCGCCGGCCAGCTGCGCCCGTGCTGGGTGTTCGACTACATGTTCAGCACGAGCAACAACGGGTGGGGCTGGGCGAGCGGTACGAGCATGGCCGCGCCGCACGTGACCGGCGTGGCGGCGCTGATCATCGGGGCGAATGGCGGTTCGATGAGTCCGAGTGCCGTGCTGTCGGCGCTGACCCATGGGGCCGACGACAAGGGGGCGGCGGGGCTCGACGCGCAGTACGGGCGGGGCCGGGTGAACGCCGACAAGTCCCTGTAGCCGGTCAGGCAACATGACCGCAGCGCCGGCGGCCCACGGGCAGCCGGCGCTTTTTTGTTGCATGCCATCATTCGCGGCGATGACCCAGTCCGCCGCACCCGACTCCGTACCCGCCGTCGCCACCGACGCCGTGCAGCGCTCGCTCGACCGCCTGGCCGAATCCGTGCCGGACGCTGCGCGCCACGCCGGGCGGCTGCGGCCGGTCGCACTGGCGAGCGACTTCGCGGTCGACGTGCTGGTGCGTCAGCCGGACCTGCTCGCGCGCCTTCTGGCCGACGATGGCACCGCCCCACTGCCCGTCCCCGTGCTGGACCCGGGCAACCGTGATACGTGGCCGATGCTGTTGCGCCGCTACCGGGTGGCGGCTTCGACGCGGCTGATATGGCGCGACGTGCACGGGCTGGACGACGTGGAAGCGACCCTCGCCGGCAGCACCGCGCTGGCCGAGACCTGCCTGCGGCTCGCACTCGACGCGGTCGAACACGATGTCGCCAGCCGCCACGGCGTCGTCCGTGATCCGGATGGCATGCCCCAGCGGCTGGTCGTGTTCGGCCTCGGCAAGCTCGGCGGCGGCGAACTGAACTTCAGCTCCGACGTGGACCTGGTCTACGGCTACGAGCACGGCGGCGAGTCCGACGGCGCGCGGCCACTCGCGGCCGAGGCGTGGTTCTCGCGCGTCGGGCAGCACCTGGCCAAACTGCTGGACGAAGTCACCGCGGACGGCTTCTGCCACCGGGTCGACCTGCGGCTGCGCCCGTACGGCAACGCCGGCCGTGTGGCCTGGTCATTCGCCGCGATGGAGCAGTACTTCCAGCACGAAGGGCGCGACTGGGAGCGCTATGCATGGCAGAAGGCGCGGCCGGTGGCCGGCGACCTCGACGCCGGCAGCCGCTTCCTCGACGTGCTGCGGCCGTTCGTCTACCGCCGCTACCTCGACTTCGGCGCGCTCGACGGTCTGCGCGCGATGAAGGCGGCGATCACTGCCGAGGTCGCGCGCAAGGAGCTGGCCGACGACATCAAGCGCGGGCCGGGCGGCATCCGCGAGATCGAGTTCCTGGTGCAGGCGCTGCAGCTGATCCGCGGCGGGCGCGAACCCGAGCTGCGCGAGCGCGGCCTGCTCGCGGCGCTGTCGCTGCTGGTCGACGCGAACCAGGTCGAGCCGGAGGCCGGCGCCGCACTCGCGGAGGCGTACCGGTTCCTGCGACGGCTGGAAAACAGGCTGCAGATGCTGCGCGATGCGCAGGTCCACTCGCTGCCCGACAGCGATGTCGACCGCGCGCGGATCGCGACGGCACTGGGCCATGCGGACTGGTCGTCGCTGCGAAGCGCGCTCGATGCACACCGCGCGCTGGTGAGCGGGGAATTTGCCGCATTGCTGGCACCGCGCCGGCGACCACAGGCGGCCGATGCGCTTGCGGCGTACTGGCGCGACGTCGGCGCGTCGGGCGAATCGGCCGGCGAGGCCGACAGCGAGGTGCTTGCCGACGCCGGCTTCGCCGAGTCGCGCGAGGCCGATGCGCTGTTGCGCGATTTCGCCCGTAGCCCCGGCGTGCGCGGGTTGTCGGATGGCACCCGGGCGCGGCTGGACCGCGTGCTGCCGGCATTGCTGCAGGGCGCGGCCCGCTCAAGCCAGCCGCTGCTGGCGCTGCGGCGGATGGTCGCGCTGCTGCACAACATCCTGCGCCGCAGCGCCTACCTGGCGTTGCTTGACGAGCAACCGGCGGCGCTGTCGCGGCTGGTGGAAGTGGTCGGCCAGAGCGCCTTGCTGGCGGAGCGGCTCGCGCTGCACCCGCTGTTGCTCGACGAACTGCTCGACTCGCGCGTCGCCGGGCCGCTCCCGGACCGCGAGGCGCTGATCGAGGCGTGCGTGATGGTGGCCAGCGACCGCGACGACACCGAACCCGACGACACCGAGGCGGTGCTCAACGTGCTCAACGAGGTGCGCCAGGCACTGAGCTTCCGCATCGCGATGGCCACCCGCGACGGCCGCCAGCCGGCGGTCGACAGTGCCCGCCAACTGGCCTGGCTGGCCGATGGCGTGGTCCGCCGCGTGCTGACCCTGGCCGGGCGCGAGGTCGCCGCCGCGCATGGCCGGGTGCCGGGCGCCCGGTTCGCGGTGCTCGGCTACGGCAGCCTCGGTGGTGAAGAGCTCGGCTTCGGTTCCGACCTGGACCTCGTCTTCCTGTACGACGCACCGGCCGACGCCCAGTCCGACGGTACGCGGCCGCTCGATGCCTCGCGCTGGTTCGCGCGCCTGGCGCAGAAGGTCGTCGCGCTGCTGGGTGCGCCGTCGGCGGCCGGCCGGCTGTTCGACGTCGACGTGCGCCTGCGTCCCGACGGCGCCAAGGGCCTGCTGGTGTCATCGCTGGCTAGTTTTGCCGACTACCAGCGCCACCGGGCCTGGAACTGGGAGCACCAGGCACTGGTGCGCGCCCGCTGCCTGGTGGGCGATGACAGCCTGTGCGCGGATTTCGGCGCGGTGCGCGACCAGACCCTGGCACGGCCGCGCGACCCGGCACAGGTCCGCGTGGACGTCTCGAAGATGCGCGCGCGCATGCGTGCCGAGCTGGACCGCAGCGACGCGGCGGCGTTCGACCTCAAGCAGGGCGAGGGCGGGCTGGTGGACCTGGAGTTCCTGCTGCAGGCGCTGGTACTGGACCATGCCGACGAGCACCCGTTGCTGCTGCAGCCGCGCGATACGCCGGGGCTGGTCGACGCGCTGCACCGCGCCGGCGTGTTCGATGCCCGGCGCCGCGAAGACTTGCAGTCGGCCCATTCGACCCTGCTCGCGCTGGGGCTGGAATGCACGCTCGACCGGCGTACCCGCCGCGTGCCGCCGGACGCGCGTGTGGAGACCGCGCGCCAGGCGATCCGCGAGGCGGTGCGGGCGCACGGCCTGGTCTTCGACGCGCGCGACTGACGCGGCGCTCAGCCGGCGAGGTCGAGCCTTCGCCGCACCTCGGCCGCGACCCGGCCGGTCTCGCGCAGCGGGGTCGCCGCGAACGGTGCCAGCACGTCGTCGACACCCCGCACCCGTCCCAGTCCGAGCAGGCTGTCGAGGAAACGGCGGGGCCGCCCGCGCAGTTCATCGATGCCGGCGACGAACACCGGTGCGTGGGTCGCGCAGGCCTCCGACACCATGTTGACCGAATCGGCGGTGCAGACGATGCGGTCCGCCCACGCGAGCATGCCGGGGTAGAGGTTGCCGCCGTCGCCCGGTCCGTTGAGCACCACGTGGGTCTTGCCCTGCAGCCGCCCGCGCAGCCGGGCGACAACCTCGTCCGGCGTTCGACGCGAGGTGGTGACCATCAGGCACCCGCCCTCGGCCTCGACCGTGCGGTGCAGGCGCTCGACCAGCGCGTCGACCATGGCCGGTGCGAACCGGGCGTGCGCGCTGATGCCGCCCAGCAGAAGGGCGGTGCGCGGCTGCGCCAGGGTGCCGAGCGCGGCGAAATGCCCGCGCGCTGTGGCCAACCAGGCGTCATCCACCGGGTGGAGGCTGCCGAGCAGGCGGATCACGTTGTCGCCGTCCAGCCCGTCGTGCTCGGGCGCGATCACCAGGTCCCAGTGCCGCGTCGACAGCCGCGGATCCAGGATCTGCACGGCCCGGCTGCCGCGCGAACGCAGCACGCGGGTGGCCAGCGCCGCCTGCCGGCCGCAGCCGATCGCCAGCGCCGGTGGCTCGTCGAGCAAGCGCCCCAGTGCATTGCCCAGCCCGGCGCGCGCCAGCGGAAGGCGCCGGGGTGCCAGCCAGCGCCACGGCGCCCGGGGGTGCACCGTGCAATGGTGCGGACGTCCACCCAGCGCCGCCGCCAGCGCCTGCGCCTGGCGCAGGTTGCCGGCGTGCCCGTCGGTGACGGTCCAGATGGACGTGGCGGGTGATCGTTCCACTGGTGTCGTTAATCCGTTTCGAAAAGGCCGGGTGTTGCTGGATACGCGAGACTCTACACTTGCCCGATCCGCCGCGGCTCCCTCGCGGCTCCCGACGGAGATAGTGAATGCCCTCGACCCCGCACGCACCTGGCCACGCCCTCGACGACGCGTCCCTGGACCAGCTCTTCCGCACCGCCCGCACCCACAACGAGTTGGGCGGCGAGGTCAGCGACGAGACCCTGCGCGCGCTGTACGACCTGCTCAAGTGGGGCCCGACCAGCGCCAACATGGGGCCGGCCCGCCTGGTGTTCGTGAAGTCGCCCGAAGCCAAGGCCAGGCTGGCGCCGGCGCTGGACGAGGGCAACCGCGCCAAGACCATGGCCGCGCCGGTGACGGTGATCGTCGGCCATGACGAGGACTTCCACGAGAAGCTGCCATACCTGTTCCCGCACACCGACGCCAAGAGCTGGTTCGAGGGTCCGCGTGAGGGCCGCAGCGTCGCCGCGTTCCGCAACGGCAGCCTGCAGGGGGCCTATCTGATCCTGGCCGCCCGCGCGCTCGGGCTGGACACCGGCCCGATGTCGGGCTTCAACAACGCCATGGTCGACGAGCTGTTCTTCGCCGGCACCGCGATCAAGTCCAACTTCCTGGTCAACCTTGGCCATGGCGACCCCGCCAGGCTGTTCCCGCGTTCCCCGCGGCTCGCATTCGACGAAGCCGCCCGCATCGTCTGACCCATCCAAACCCCTTTCCGGAGTACTTCCCATGTTCAACAAGCTCATCCTCGCCGCCGCCCTGGCCACCGCCAGCACCGCCGCTTTCGCCGACCCGGTCCGCTACACGATCGACCCCAGCCACACCGACGTGATCGCACAGTGGAGCCACTTCGGCTTCTCCAACCCCACCGCGCACTTCGGCCAGGCCGAAGGGACCATCGTCTATGACGCCGACGACGTCGCCGCCTCCAGCGTCGAAGTGACGCTGCCGCTGGCCGGCATGAACAGCTACACCGCCAAGTTCGACGAGCACCTGCGCAGCAGCGACTTCTTCGACGCCGCCGCGTTCCCGGTCGCCACCTTCAAGAGCACCAGCGTCGAGGCCGTCGGCGAAGGCAAGCTCAAGGTTGCCGGCGTGCTGACCATCAAGGACAACAGCAAGCCGGTGGTGCTCGACGTCACCCTCAACAAGGTCGGCGAGAACATGGGCGGCCAGCCGACGATCGGCTTCGACGCGACCACCACCATCAAGCGCACCGACTTCGGCGTCGGCATGTACGCGCCGGCGGTCAGTGACGAGGTGCGGATCCGCATCACCACCGAAGCCGGCGTGCCCAAGAGCGCGGAGTAACCCCGGGATGATCATCGAACGCCCATCCGCCAGCCGGGGGCACGGCCCCGCGACCGTCGCCTGGCTCGACAGCCGCCACACGTTCTCGTTCGGCGATTACTACGATCCGGCGTGGATGGGGTTCGGTGTCCTGCGGGTGATCAACGAGGACCGCGTCGCTCCCGGCGCGGGCTTCCCCACCCATGGACACGCCAACATGGAGATCCTCAGCTACGTGCTCGACGGCGCGCTCGCGCATGAGGACAGCACCGGAGGCGGCGGCGTGATCCGTCCGGGCGAGCTGCAGTGGATGAGCGCCGGCCACGGCGTGCGCCACAGCGAGTTCAACGGCTCCGGGACCGAACCGGTTCACTTCCTGCAGATCTGGCTGCAACCGGACCGGGTCAATGCCACCCCCGCATACGCGCAGCGGGCCGCCACCGGCGGCGATGGCTGGCAGCTGCTGGCGTCTCCCGACGCCCGCGACGGCAGCCTGGCGATCCGGCAGGACGCGCTGGTGCGCAATGCGCGGCCGGCCGCCGACACCGCGGTGGACTTGGTGCTCGACCCGGGCCGACGCTACTGGCTGCACGTGGCCCAGGGCACGGTCGAGGCCAACGGGCGGGCGCTGGCCGCCGGCGATGCGCTCGGTTTCGAAGGCGAGTCGGGCCCGCTGCAGGTCACGGCACGGGGCAATGGCGCCGACGTGCTGCTGTTCGACCTGCCCGCCTGAGGACACGCACGCCTGCCCGGCCGAAGCCGGACAGGCACGGCGCCGCTGCCCGGCCGACTGGTAGACTGCGGCCCTCGCACCGCCTTGCCATCGACATGACCGCAGCCCACGACCTCCCGACCCAGGCCAACACCGAGCGCCGCTACACCGTCACGCGCGCCGACCTGCCGTTGAGTTGCCCGCTGCCCTCGATGGCGCTGTGGAACTCGCACCCGCGCGTGTACCTGCCGATCGAGGCCGAACGCGAGTGCGACTGCCCGTACTGCGGCGCGCACTTCGTGCTGGAAGGCTGAGGACGGCCGGACCGGTCCGGTGCGCCGGCTGACCGTCGTCCAGTTGCTGCCGGCGCTGGAATCCGGCGGGGTCGAGCGTTCCACCCTGGAGATCGCGCAGGCGCTGGTCGAGGCGGGCCATCGCGCCATCGTGGTCTCCGCCGGCGGCCGGCTGGTGCCGCGCCTGCAGGCGATGGGGGCCGAGCACGTGACCCTCGACATCGGCCGCAAGTCGCTGGCGACCCTGCGCCACGTCCGCACGTTGCGGACATTGTTGCGGCGCGAACGCGCCGACATCCTCCACGTGCGCTCGCGCCTGCCGGCATGGATCGGGGTGCTGGCGTTGCGCGGAATGGGCACATCAAGACCGCGGCTGGTGGGCACGGTGCACGGGCTGAATTCGCCGTCGCGCTACAGCGCGGTGATGACCCGTGGCGAACGCGTCGTCTGCGTGTCGGAGACCGTGCGCGATTACGTCCTCCGGCATTACCCCGCCACCGACGCCGGCAAGTTGCGCGTGATCCCGCGCGGCATCGACCCGCTGGCCTTCCCGCCAGCACCGTCGCCGGACCATGCGGCACGCGCCTGGGCCGTCGCCCAGCACCCGGCGCTGGGCGGCGACGGCCCGCTACTGCTGCTGCCCGGACGTGGCACCCGGCTCAAGGGCCATGTCGATGCGCTGGAGCTGTTGGCGCGCCTGCGTGCCGATGGCCTGGACGCGCGGCTGTGGCTCCCGGGCGCGCGCGAGGCCGGTCGCGCGGCGTACATCACCGAGCTCGAAACGCATGCATGCGCGTTGGGGATCGAGGGTGTCATCGCCTTCACTCCGCCGACCGACGCGATCGCACGGGCCTATGCCGCCTGCAACCTGGTCCTGCAACTCTCGCGCAAGCCCGAGGCGTTCGGGCGCACCGTGGTCGAGGCACTGTCGTGCGGCCGCCCGGTGCTGGGCTGGTCGCACGGTGGAGTCGGTGAATTGCTGCGCGAGCTGCACCCCGCCGGTGCGGTCGAGCCGTTCGACGGCGACGCGCTCGCCGTCCGCGGCCGTGCGCTGCTCGAACGCGCGTCGGTACCAGCCGGTACGATGCCCGTCTCGTCCCATCCGCTGCTCGCGCGGTACACCCTGCACGCGATGCAGCAAGCCACCCTGGCCGTCTATGCCGAACTCGCAGACTGACACGACCTCACCTCCGCACAACGGCGCCGTTCCCGGCTGGCGCTGGGCGCCGGCGTGGATCCTCGCCTACGTCGCCCTGTGGCCCGCACCCGGCTATGCCGAGGGCGTGCTGGTGCTTGGGGCGCTGGTTGCGATCATCCGGCTGGTCACTTCGCGGTTCCGCGGTGGCGGCCAGTTGCTGAGCCACCAGGCCTGGGCGCTGACCAGCGTGCTGTTCTTCGCCTACTGGCTGCCCGAACTGGTATCGGCGTTCGACTCGATCGACCCGGGCCGGGCGCTGCGTGAAGCTGCGGTGGACCTGCGCTACCTGCCGTTCCTGTGGCTGGTCGCGTCCGCGGTCGCCAACGGCCGCGGTCGGCGGACGACTTTCACCGGCCTGGCGGTGATCATCGGCATCTGGACGGTGGATGCGCTGCTTCAGGCGTTCACGGGCACGAGTCCATTGTTCTTCGGGATCGACTCGATCAAGCACGCGATCAGCGGCCGCGGCATGTGCAGCGCCGAGGAAGTCGCCGGGCTCGACCGGCTCAGCGGGGTGCTCGGGCCATGCAACCTCAAGCTCGGCATCGTCCTGGCGAGCCTCTCGCCGTTCGTCCTGCACGCGGCCGGGCAGCGGTTCCGCATTGCGGGCTGGCTGGTGGCCGCGGCGGCGATGGGCGTGGTCGTCGTGCTGGCCGGCTCGCGCGCGTCGTGGGTCACCTATGCGCTGGTGCTGGTGCTGTCGGGCTGGCGGATGCTCGGCTGGAAGAAGCTTGCCGGCGTGTTCGCGTTCGGCGCGGTGATGCTCGCGGTGCTGACGCTTGCCTCGCCGCAGGTGCGCGACCGGATCGTACGCACGACCCACGTGCTGACGGCGAACGAGGAGGGCGTCGACGTGGCGCTGTCGGGCCGCACCCGGATCTGGGGTGCAGCGGTGTGCATGGCGGGCCGGCATCCATTCAACGGGGTCGGTGCGCGCGGCTTCCGCGAGGCGTTTCCCGCCTGCGATCCCGAGAGTGGCCAGCCGGCGGAGTGGGGCGAAGGCCCCGCGCTGCACGCGCACCAGATCGTGCTGGAGGTGGTCAGCGAGACCGGTCTGTTCGGCCTGCTGCTGTGGCTCGCTGGCGCGGCGCTGGCGTGGCGCGCGTGGCGCTACGCCGAACCGCTGCAACGCGAGCACGCACGCCCGGCGATGCTGGCACTGGTGGTGACGGTGTTCCCGCTCAACACCCACTTGGCGTTCTACTCGACGTTCTGGGGCGGGCTGACGTTGCTGCTGGCTGCGCTGTATGCCGGTAGCCTGCTGGCCAAGCCTGCGTCAGTGCCCGCATCGGTTCCGGCACACAGCGGCTGAGCAGGCAATCGCTCAGCGGTACGGCGTGGCGACGCCGGGAGGGCGCCGCTTGAAACGGCGGTGGATCCAGAGGTACTGGCTTGGGGCCTCGCGCACCATCGCTTCGATCGCCGCGTTGACCCGCGTGGAGTCGGCAACCGGATCGGTCGAGGGAAAGTCTTCCAGCGGTTCACCCAGCCGCAGCACGTAGTCACCGCCCTCGCGGCGGTGGAAGAACGGCACAACCGCGCACCCGGTCAGGCGCGCGAACTGGTGGGTCGCGGTGATGGTCGCCGCCGGGACGCCGAAGAACGGCGCGAACACCGTCTCCTTGCCACGCATGTCCTGGTCGGGCGCATACCACAGCAATCCGCCCTGCTTGAGGTGGCGCATGGCCGGGCGCAATTCGGCGTTCGCGAACATCGCACAGGCATACCGCAGGCGCCCGCGCTTGACCGCCCACTCCATCACCGGGCTGCGGTGGCGGCGGTACATGCCGGCCAGCGGCAGGTGGTCGCACATCAGGCGCCCGCACATCTCCAGCGTCATGAAGTGGCCCGACACCAGCAGCACGCCGCGGCCCTGCGCGCGGATCGCCTCGATCGCCTCGACGCCTTCCACTCGCACGGTCCGCCGCATAGGCGTCACCGAACCCCACCACGCGCGTGCGAACTCGAACAGACCGATTCCGAGGTCACGGAAACTCTCGCGCAGCAGGGTCTCGCGCGCCGGTTCCGGCATCGCCGGCAGGCACAAGGCGAGGTTGGCGCGCGCGGCCCTGCGGCGTTCGCCGGCGACCGCGAACGCCAGCGCACCGATGCCCGCGCCGAGTGCGCGCTGCACCGGCCACGGCAGGCGTGCCG
>NZ_JBJXHK010000039.1:0-22606 GCF_046638635.1 Lysobacter zhanggongensis | reverse complement strand
TCGTCGCCTGCGCGGGCATCGGCGAGGCCCGCGAAGCGCTGGCGGCCGGCCCGGTCGACCTGGTGACGACGTCGCTGGCGCTGCCCGACGGCGACGGTATCGCGCTCGCCCGCGCGGTGCGCGAGGCGGCTGGCCAGACCTACGTGCCGGTGATCGTGGTGTCGGGCGAGGCGCAGACCCACCTGGAGTCGCGCCGCTTCACCGAGGACGTGACCGATTACTTCGACAAGTCGCTTGGCCATGCGGCGCTGGCGGCCTTCATCCGCGGCTACGTCCAGCCCGAGCCGATCCCGGGTGCCCGGGTGCTGTATGTCGAGGACAGCCGCGTAGTGGCGCTGGCGACCAAGCGGATGCTGGAGCGTCAGCAACTGCAGGTGCTGCATTTCGTCGGCGTGGAGGAAGCGCTCGAGTATCTGGAGACCCACCGCGGGGCCGACGACCCGGGCGCCGACCTCGTGCTGACCGACGTCTACCTCAAGGGCGAGCTCGACGGCCACGACCTGCTCGAGCGCGTACGCGGCGACTTCGGCTACGGCAAGCGGCGCCTGCCGGTGCTGGTGATGACCGGCGACGCCAACCCCGAGAACCAGAGCGCGCTGCTGCGCGCCGGCGCCAACGACCTCGTGCTCAAGCCAATCGAGGAGCGCCTGCTGGTGACCAAGACGCTGTTCCAGCTGCGGCTGGCCAAGCTGGCCTAGCCGGACCTGTCGCCGTACGCGTCGCCACCGCGATGACCGAAGACCGCATCAGGCTCGAGCCATCCTGGAAAGCCCGCGTCGGCGATTACCTGCAGCGTGACGACATGCAGGCGTTGTCGGCGTTCCTGCGTCAGCGCCAGGCACAGGGTGCGCGGATCTTCCCGCCGGGGCCGGACATCTTTGCCGCGTTCGAAGCGACCCCGTTCGACGCCACCCGGGTGGTGATCCTGGGCCAGGACCCCTACCACGGGCCCGGCCAGGCCCACGGGCTGTGCTTTTCGGTGCGTCCCGAGGTTCCCGTGCCGCCGTCGCTGCTCAATGTCTACAAGGAGCTCGAGCGGGACCTGGGCATCGCCCGGCCATCCCATGGCTGCCTGCTGCCGTGGGCGCGACAGGGTGTGCTGCTACTCAATGCGGTGCTGACGGTCGAGTCCGGCCAGGCCGGGGCGCATGCCGGCAAGGGCTGGGAGGGCTTCACCGACCACGTGGTCGACACCCTCAACCGCGAGCGCGAGGGACTGGTGTTCATGCTCTGGGGCAGTTACGCGCAGAAAAAGGGCGCCATGATCGACCGCGGACGCCACCGGGTGCTGAAGGCTCCCCACCCGTCGCCGCTGTCGGCCCACCGGGGCTTCATCGGCTGCGGCCACTTTTCGGCGGCCAACCAGTACCTGGCCCGCCGCGGCGGTGCGCCGATCGACTGGTCGCTGCCGACACCAGACTGAGGTTCCTGGCATCGGCCGGCGACTTGTTGGCCTCGGGTGCCGCATGCACGGCGCGTTGACCCGGAACTTACGATCGGATCGGCAGTCTTACTGCTCGCATCCGTTCGATTGTTCCGTGAATGGGACGATAAAGCCCCGATTCCGGCCTTAGCACTCACCCTTGCCGACTGCTAACATCCTCCCCATGACCGAAATCACTGCCAACGCCCTGGTTTCCAACAGCCTGCCGGTGCCCGCGCTCAACGCGCTGACCCCGCTCGGTTCGCTCGATGCCTACATCGGCGCGGTCCACAAGATCCCGGTGCTGAGCGCCGAGGACGAGCAGCACCTGGCCCGCCGCTTCCGCGATGACGAGGACCTCGACGCCGCCCGCGAACTGGTCCATTCCCACCTGCGTTTCGTGGTCCACGTGGCCCGCGGATACAACGGCTACGGCCTGCCGCTGGGCGACCTGATCCAGGAAGGCAACATCGGCCTGATGAAGGCGGTCAAGCGATTCGACCCCGAGCAGGGCGTGCGCCTGGTCAGCTTCGCGGTGCACTGGATCCGCGCCGAGATGCACGAGTTCATCCTGAAGAACTGGCGCATCGTCAAGGTCGCCACGACAAAGGCCCAGCGCAAGCTGTTCTTCAACCTGCGCAAGAGCAAGAAGCGCCTGGGCTGGATGAACGATGCCGAGGTCACCGCCGTGGCCGCTGATCTCAACGTCTCCAAGCGCGAGGTGCTGGAGATGGAGTCGCGCCTGTCCGGCCGCGACATCGGCTTCGATGCCCCGGCCGACGAGGACGATGACCGCGCCCCGCCGTCGCCGGCCGCGTACCTGCGTGCCGACGCCGAGGACCCCTCGCAGATGTACGAGCGCGAGGACGAGGAAGACAGCCAGCTGTCGCTGCTGCACGAAGGGCTGGCCAAGCTCGACGAGCGTTCGCGCGACATCGTCGCCCGCCGCTGGCTGGGCAACGAGAACAAGGTGACGCTGCAGGAGCTGGCCGACGAGTACGGTGTCAGCGCCGAGCGGATCCGTCAGATCGAGGCCAACGCGCTGAAGAAGATGCGCGCGCTGTTCGCGGCCTGACCGTCAACGCGTCTCACGGTGGCGGCCCGGGAAACCGGGCCGTTTCCATTTCCGCTTCCCGCGTTTTTTCGAGCCACTGGCCGGCCTCCGCGCCCGCTTCGGGCAATACGGTCCGGTAGCCGAGCGCATCGAGGCGCCGCAGCAGCAACGCCAGCACCTCGAGGTTTCGACCGTGGCGCGCACCCTCGTGCAACAGCACGATGGCACCTGGCGACAGGCCGCGCTCGATCCGGGTGACGACGGCATCAGGGTCGGCCGCCACCGCGTCGAAGCCGCGCGCGCTCCAGGCCACGCGCGCCAATCCGTGGGTGCGAAGCGGCGCCGACACGAACGGATTGGCCATGCCCACCACGGCCCGGAACCAGTGCGGGGCGGTCCCGGTGATGGCGGTGATCGCTGCCTGCGCGTCCGCGACCTGCCGCCGCATCGCTGCCGGGCCGAGCGCCCAGAACCAGGCCTGCGGGTGGCTGTGGCTGTGGTTGCCGATGCCGTGGCCGCGCCGGGCGATCTCGCGCAACAGTTCCGGTCGCGCCTGCGCGCGCTCACCGACCACGAAGAACGTCGCCTTCGCGCCGTGCGCGTCGAGCAGGTCGAGCACGGCCGGCGTCTGTTCCGACGGGCCGTCGTCGATCGTCAACCAGACCACCGGCTCGCTGGTCGGCAAACGCTTCAGTACCGGACTGAACAGGCCCGAGTCGGGCACCAGCACGCCCCACAGGAACACCGCGTGGGTGGCCAGCATCGCCGGTAGCCCGACCGGCCAGCCCAGGCGCCACCACAGCGCGGCCACCGCCAGTTGCGACAGCACCAGCACCACGGCCCAGGCGTGGGGGTGACGTGGGACGCGGTGCAGGTCGGGGTTCGCCATGACCTGCATCATGCCAGTGCCCCGGGGCGCTGGTTACACTGCCCGCTTCCCCCCGCTCCACGGACCACCGCCATGCCGCTCGACCCCGCCCTGCACACGCGCATCCAGACCCTGCTCAACGACCACCAGGTCGTCCTGTTCATGAAGGGCGAGCCGCGCGCGCCGCAATGCGGTTTCTCGGCCAAGGCGGTTGCCGCGCTCGGCGCGACCGGCGTCGAGTACCAGCACGTCAACGTGCTGGCCGACCCGGAGATCCGCGAGGGCATCAAGGAATACGGCCAATGGCCGACCATCCCGCAGCTCTACATCGGCGGAGAACTGGTTGGTGGCAGCGACATCATCGAGCAGATGGCCAACTCGGGCGACCTGCACACCGCGCTGGGCATGCCCGCGCCCGACCGCACCCCGCCATCGATCACGATCACGCCGGCGGCGGCGCAGATGCTGGGTGACGCCGTCCGCAACGCCGGCGACGGCTACGCGCTTCAGGTCGAGGTCGACCCGCGCTTCAACGCCAAGCTGCAACTGGCCCCGGTCGACGCCGACGCGATCGCCACCGAGGCGGCCGGCCTGCGCGTGCAGTTCGACCTCGCCGGCGCCCAGCGCGCGCGTGGCCTGACGATCGACTGGGTCGACGACGAGCGTGGCCGCGGGCTGGTGATCGAAAACCCCAACGCGCCGCCCAAGGTCGCCACCATCACCCCGGCGGAGGCCGCCGAGCGGGCCGCGTCCGGCGACCTGACCCTGGTGGACGTGCGCCCGCCGGAAGAGCGCGCGGAGGCGTCGGTCAACGTGCCGTTCTCGGCGCTCGACGACGACGCGCGCCGGCACCTGGAAGCCCTGCCCAAGGACACCGCGCTGGCGTTCCTGTGCCACCACGGGCGCCGCAGCGCCGAGGTCGCCGAGCACTTCCGCAACCTCGGCTTCACCCGCCTGCACAACGTCCAGGGCGGCATCGATGCCTGGAGCGAGCAGGCCGACACTAAGGTGCCGAAGTACTGATCAGCCGCCGAAGCCGCCCTCGTCGAGCCACGCCTGCTCGGCCGGGGTGGTCGGCCGGCCCATCAGCCGGTTGCGGTGCGGGAAGTGGCCGAAGCGCTCGATGATGGCGCGATGGTGCACCGCCCACTTGTCGGCGCCGGGCGCCTCCAGCGACTGGTACAACTCGGTCGCGCGCTGCTGGTCGACCAGCGCTTCGGAGTGCATGAACGGCAGGTAGAAGAACGTGCGCAGGGCGACCTCGACCTCCATGTCGTGGCCGTGGCCGATCGCGCGGGTGGCAACGCTGCGTGCCAGCGGGTCGGTCGCGTAGACATGCGCGCTGCCGCGGAAGATGTTGCGCGGGATCTGGTCGAGCAACAGCACGAGCGCCAGCGCCCCCGTCGCGTTGTCTTCCCAGTGCCCGAGCTCGGCGCGCGAGGCGGTCATGTGGGCGGCGAAAAATCGCTCGCGGCAGCGCATGTCGAACGCGGGCCCTCCACCGAACCAGTTGTCGGGACCGGCTTCGCGCCAGAAGGCGACGACATCATCGGCGGTGACGTCCATGCAGGCACCTCGCGGTAGGGAATGACGGGCCACGTTAGCAAGTGGCGCGACGCCCGCGGTCAAGACCCCGCACCCGGCGGGTGTCAGTCCGGCTCGTCCTCGCCGTCGCTGTCGCCCAGCTGGGTCTCGATTTCAGTTACCCACGCGGCGGTGATGCTCTCCAGCGTCACCGCGTGGATCAGCGGCTGGATCGCACCGCCGGCATACGACTCCGCGATGAAGCGCGCGTAGCGCTCGCGGTAGCCGAGCCAGGCCATGTGTACGGCGTCGAATGCGGCCAGGCCCTCTTGGTCGAGCTCTCCGCGCAGGCGTGCCACGAGGGCGTCGAGCCGGTCGTCGATGCGCTGGAACGAGTCGATCGCCCGCCGGTTCATGGCCTCTTCGTCGAGCACGGGCTCTTCCCCCGCACGGGCAACCTCCTCGGCCTGGGCGACATAACGGTCGGCAATCCTGACGGCCGTCTCGGCCTTGCCGATCAGGCGGTGCTCGAAGCGGCGCAGCTCGTCCAGGCTCGTGTTGGCCTCGTCCATGCCCTGCTTGAGCGCCAGCAACTTCTGGTTGCGTTCGATCGCATCGACCGCGCCGCGGCGCTCGACCCGG
Source organism: Lysobacter zhanggongensis (assembly GCF_046638635.1). Taxonomy (NCBI): domain Bacteria; kingdom Pseudomonadati; phylum Pseudomonadota; class Gammaproteobacteria; order Lysobacterales; family Lysobacteraceae; genus Lysobacter; species Lysobacter zhanggongensis. The sequence continues at coordinate 17,095 of NZ_JBJXHK010000039.1, read as the reverse complement.
CGCTGGACGAAATAGAACGCCCAGGTCAGGGCCGCGCCGGCCAGCAGGTAGATCAGTTGTTCCATCGTTCCTCCCCGGCGCGCCCCGTGGCGCGCCCCTCGATCGTCATTGGCAAGGACGCCAGTGTGCGGTGCGCGCATCGCAGGGTCTGCGAATCCCGGCGCGGCTTTGCGCAATGTGTCACCAATCGTGACCATCGTCAGGGTTGGCACCGCCGATGGCCCCGGCTAGCGTGGCCATGACGTCCCGACCCTCGTCGCGACGCGGCTGCCCGGACCGGGCCACCAAGGGGAACACGATGCACGCACCACAGATTGCCGCACTCGCGGCCGCGCTCGCGCTGGCCGTTGCCGGTGGCGCCGCTTGCGCCGACGACGCCGCCACGCCTTCGCATTTCGCGCACGACCCGTACCCCAGCACCTACCAGCGCGTCGCCGCGCCGCCGGTGCTGCTCGACAACGCGACCGTGCTGACCGGCACCGGCGCGCGACTGGAAAACGCCGACGTGCTGATGGCCGATGGCCGCATCGTCGCGGTGGGGACCGGGCTGGAGCTGCCGGCCGGCGCCACCCGCGTCGACGCGACCGGCAAGTGGGTCACGCCCGGCATCATCGACGTGCACTCGCACCTGGGCGTGTACCCGAGCCCCGGCGTGCGCGCGCACAGCGACGGCAACGAAGCAACGTCGCCAGTGACGGCCAACGTCTGGGCCGAACACTCGGTCTGGCCGCAGGACCCGGGCTTCGCCGCCGCGCTGGCCGGCGGCGTCACCTCGCTGCAGATCCTGCCCGGCTCGGCCAACCTGGTCGGCGGCCGCGGCGTCACCCTCAAGAACGTCCCGGCAACCAGCTACCAGGCGATGAAGTTCCCCGGCGCGCCGTGGGGGATGAAGATGGCCTGCGGCGAGAACCCCAAGCGCGTGTACGGCGAGAAGGGCGGCCCGTCGACCCGGATGGGCAACATCGCCGGCTACCGCGCGGCCTTCATCGACGCCGCCGAGTACCTCGCCAAGCACAAGCCCGACGCACCGAAGAAGCGCAGCTGGTTCGGCGCCGACGAGCCCGACAGCGCGAGCGACACCGGCGGCAAGCGCGACCTCAAGCTCGACACTTTGGCCGGCGCGATCAACGGCGACATCCTGGTCCACATCCACTGCTACCGCGCCGACGAGATGACCACGATGCTCGACCTGGCCGACGAGTTCGGCTTCAAGGTCGCCGCCTTCCACCACGGCGTGGAGGCCTACAAGCTGGCCGACCGGCTGGCCGAGGAAGGTACCTGCGCCGCCCTGTGGGCCGACTGGTGGGGCTTCAAGATGGAGGCCTTCGACGGCATCCAGGAGAACATTGCGCTGGTCGACCGCCCGGCTGGCAGCTGCGCGATCGTGCACAGCGACTCGGAGGAAGGCATCCAGCGCCTCAACCAGGAGGCGGCCAAGGTGATGGCGCACGCCCGGCTGGCAGGCATGGAGATCACCCCCGAACACGCGATCGGCTGGCTGACCGCCAACCCCGCCAAGTCGATGGGCATCCTCGAGCGGACCGGCACGCTCGAGCCGGGCAAGATGGCCGACGTGGTGGTCTGGAACGGCACGCCGTTCAGCGTCTACGCGCAGGCCGAACAGGTCTACATCGACGGCGCGCGGCTGTACGACCGCGCCGACCCGTCGCGGCAACCGGAGGCGGACTTCATGCTCGGCCAGTCCACCGGTGACGCGGTCCACGCAGGAGGTGTGCTGTGAGCCGCCTCCCGCTGAAGGCGCTGGCCGCCGCGGCGCTGTCGTTCGTGGCGCTTGCCGCCGGCGCGCAGGACCTGCTGATCCGCAACGCCACCGTCCACACCGCCGGTCCGCAGGGCACGCTCCAGGGCGCCGACGTGCTGGTCCGCGATGGCGTGATCGCCGCCGTCGGTACCGGGCTGCCGGCGCCGGCCGGGGTGCAGGTGGTCGACGCCCAGTCGCGGCCGCTGACCCCGACGCTGTTCGGCGGCATCACCGCGATCGGCCTGGAGGAAGTGTCCGGCGAGCGCTCAACCGTCGATGCGTCACTGGCGCTGGGTGCGGAGACCCACCTGATGACGGTGCGTCCGGAGTTCGACGTCACGCTGGCCTACAACCCGGCCTCGGTCCTCGTGCCGGTGACCCGGATCGAAGGCATCGGCTGGACCCTGCTGGAAGCGGGCAGCACCGAGGGCGGTTCGATCATCGGCGGCCAGGGCGCGGTGGTNGCCGGTGACCCGGATCGAAGGCATCGGCTGGACCCTGCTGGAAGCGGGCAGCACCGAGGGCGGTTCGATCATCGGCGGCCAGGGCGCGGTGGTGCGGCTCGACGGCAGCGCCGACCCGGCCGGCCCCGACGTGCTGTTCATCGACCTGGGCAGCGACGCCGCCGAACTCAGCGGCCGCTCGCGCGCGGCGCAGTGGATGCTGCTCGACCAGCTGGTCGACGAAGTCCGCGGCCGTATCCCGGCCGGCTCGCATGCCGCGCTCCTGACCCCGGCGGGCCGCGACACGCTCAAGCGCTATCTCGACGCCGGTGGCCGGGTGGTGGTCAACGTCGACCGCGCCGCCGACATCCGCCAGTTGCTGCGCTGGTCGGACCGCCACGGGGTGGACATCGCGATCTCCGGTGGCGCCGAGGCGTGGAAGCTCGCGCTGGCGCTGGCCGAGGCCGGCGTGCCGGTGTTCGTCAATCCGCTGGCGAACCTGCCGGGTGGATTCGACCAGATCGGCGCCACCATGGAGAACGCCGCGCGGCTGGAGGCAGCGGGCGTGGCGGTCGGCTTCACCCAGGGCGGCGATACCCACAACGCGCGCAAGGTCAGGCAGCTCGCCGGCAACGCGGTCGCCAACGGGTTGCCGTGGGAAGACGGGCTGGCCGGGTTGACGTCGGTGCCCGCCAGGGCGTTCGGCGTGGCCGACCGGTTCGGCAGCATCGCCCCGGGCAAGCGCGCCGACCTGGTGCTCTGGAGCGGCGACCCGCTGGAGGTCAACGCGGTCGCGCTGCAGGTCTGGATGGACGGCGAGGCAATCCCGATGAGCAGCCGCCAGACCGAACTGCGCGACCGGTACCTGCGCACCCTGGTGCCACGCGACAGCGGCGGCCTGCCGCGGGCATATCCAGCCACCGACAGCCGCTGAGCCGCTTCGGTTGTACCAACACCGGGCCCGCCACCTGCGGGCCCGGTGCGCTCGGCCGGAGTAAGCGCCGGGCAACCGCCAGGATCGGCCCGCGCCCCGGGCCGAACCTGACAGGCACCCCCTTTAGTGCGACGCGGGTCACGGACGGATATGCTCCGGATCACGTTCCACAATCCAGCATCCTCGGGGGAGCCATGCGCATTGGACTTGTTGTCGACTCGGCCTGCGACCTGCCGTTGGAGTACCTGCAACGCAATGAGGTGACGATCCTGCCGATCACCGTGCGCATCGGCGAGGCGGTGCTGGCCGACCACCGCAACGAGGAGGCCACGCTGGAGTTCCTCCACGCCCACGTCGCCGAGCGCGGTGCGGAGGCGGAGACCACGCCCTACACCGTGCAGCAGATCCGCGACCTGTTCCTCGAGCGGCTGGTGATCGACTACGACTACGTGTTCTGCATGACGATCACCAAGTCGCGCAGTCCGATCCACGACAATGCGCAGCAGGCCAGCTTCGCCATCCTCAACGACTACAAGGCGGCGCGCGCGGCGGCCGGCAACACCACGCCGTTCGCGTTGCGGGTGATCGACACCCAGAACCTGTTCTCCGCGCAGGGCATCACCGCGGTGGAGGCGATCCGACTGCGCGCCGCCGGCGAAGGCGCCCCGAAGATCCGCGCGCGGCTCGAAAACCTCGCGCTGCACACCCACGGGTACCTGGTGCCGCCGGACCTCTACTACCTGCGTGCACGCGCCCGCAAGAAGGGCGACCGCAGCGTCGGCCTGCTCAGCGCCGCGCTCGGCAGCGCCCTCGACATCAAGCCGGTACTGCACTGCCACCGCGGCGAGACCGGGCCGGTGGCCAAGATCAAGGGCTTCGAGCCGGCGGTGCAGAAACTGTTCGACTTCACCGGCAAGCGCGTCCGCGAGGGTCTCATGACGCCGACGCTGTGCCTGAGCTACGGCGGCGAGCTGTCGGAGATGCGTGCCCTGCCGGGTTACCACGAACTGCGTGCGGTCTGCGACGAACACAACGTCGAGGTGTTCGAAAGCGTGATGAGCCTGACCGGCATGGTCAATGTCGGCAAGGGCGCGCTGGTGGTGGGCTTCGCCTCGGAAGGCACCGCGAAGTTCGAGGCCTGATGGCCACCATCGGCAAAGCCGTACCGGGACTTTCAGCCTAGGTGCGGCACCGGGGGCACGGGTAGGCTGCGGGATTCGTTCGTCATCCGTGCCCGCCCATGACCCGTCGCCTGCTTGCCGTCGCGCTCTCGTCCGCGCTGTCCGCTTCATTCGCCCTGCCCGCCTGGGCACAGGACCCGCCGCCGGCACCGCAGCCACCACCGCCGGTGGACCGCAACACCAGCGACACCGACCAGGATCCGGTGCAACTCGAGCAGGATGCACTGGACCCGGTCGGCACCGATCCGGCGCAGGCCGCGCCCGACGTGGCCAAGGGCGTCAGCCGCCCCGGCGAGGACACCGAAGAAGCGCGATGGGACGTCAACGCCCCGCACGGGCCGACCCGCACGGTGCGCTTCGACACCGACGAAGGCACGTGGATGGACGTCGACGTCTCGCCCGATGGCCGCGACCTGGTGTTCTCGCTGCTGGGTGACCTCTACCGGATGCCGGTGACCGGTGGCAACGCGCGGCGCATCGCCTCGGGCCCCGCCTGGGAAGTCCAGCCGCGCTGGTCGCCGGACGGCTCGCGGATCGCCTTCACCTCCGACCGTGGCGGCGGCAACAACCTGTGGACGGTAGACGCCAACGGCGGCGACCCGGTGCAGGTCACCAAGGAAGACTTCCGCCTGCTCAACAACCCCGCGTGGACGCCCGACGGCCGCTTCATCATCGGCCGCAAGCACTTCACCTCCGAGCGTTCGCTCGGCGCGGGCGAGTTGTGGATGTACCACGCCAGCGGCGGCGGCGCGGGCCTGCAACTGGTCGAGAGGAAGAACGACCAGCAGGACCTGGGCGAGCCGGCGTTGTCGCCCGACGGGCGGTACGTCTACTACTCCGAGGACGTCAGTGGCGGCGAGACGTTCGAGTACAACAAAAACCCGCACGACGTGATCTATGCGATCAAGCGGCTCGACCGCGAGACCGGCAAGGTCGACACCGTCATCGCCACGCCCGGGGGCGCGGTGCGCCCGCAGCCGTCGCCCGACGGCAGGTCGCTCGCCTTCGTGAAGCGCGTGCGCGAAAAGTCCGTGCTGCACGTGCTGGACCTCGCCAGCGGCGCGGTGCGCCCGGTATGGGATGGCTTGAGCCACGACCAGCAGGAGGCGTGGGCGATCTTCGGACCGTACACCGGCTTTGACTGGATGCCCGACTCCACGTCCGTCGTGATCTGGGCGCAAGGCAAGCTGTGGCGGGTCGAGATGGCCAGTGGCACGCCCACCCCGATCCCGTTCAACGCGCCGGTCGAGCAGACCGTTACCGAGGCGCTGCGCTTCGACCAGGACATCGACGAAGGCAGCTTCGCCCCGAAGATGATCCGCGACGTGGCGACCTCTGCCGACGGCGACACCCTCGTGTTCCATGCGGTCGGCAAGCTGTGGCGCAAGTCGCTCCCCGGTGGCGAGCCGCGGCGCCTGACCGGCAACGAAGGCCTGTACGAGTACGAGCCCAGCTTCAGCCCCGATGGCGGCAAGCTGCTCTACACGACCTGGTCGGACGAGGCGCTGGGCGCGATCTATGTGCGCAGCGCCAATGGCGGCGGCAAGGGCACGCGGCTGACCGACGAGAAGGGCTTCTATTACCACCCCCGGTTCTCGCCTGACGGCCGGCACATCGTCTACAGCAAGTCCGGCGGCGGCGGCCTGACCGGCAGCCTGTGGTCGGGTGACCGCGGCATCTACGTGATGCCGGCGCGCGGCGGCGAGGCGGTGCGGGTGGCCGACAAGGGCTCGTCCCCGCAGTTCAACGCCGAAGGGTCGCGCATCTACTACCTGACCGGTGGTGGCCTGGAGAAAAAGCTGATGTCGGTCGGCCTGCACGGGGAGGACCCGCGCGAGGTGTTCGACCTGAAGTACGTGGATTCCGTGCAGGTCAGCCCGGACGGCCAGTGGGTCGCTTTCACCGAGCTGTTCAACGCCTTCGTCGCGCCGATGGTGGAGACGGGCAAGGCGGTCGAGCTGTCCAAGGACAGCAAGGCGATCCCGGTCTCGCAGGTCAGCGCCGACGTCGGCAGCTACCTGCACTGGGCGGCGGATTCGAAGTCGTTGCACTGGATGGTCGGCGACCGCTACCACTCGCGCGCACTGGACGAGAGTTTCGCGTTCCTGCCGGGTGCGCCGGCCGAGATCGCCGACCCTGTCCACGGCGGCGGCATCGCGGTCGGGCTGACGGTGCCCGTCGACGCGCCCGACGCGGTGGTCGCGTTCACCAATGCGCGCATCGTCACCATGCGCGACGCGGAGAACACCGAGGAGGTGATCGAGGACGGCACGATCGTGCTGCGCGGCGACGAGATCGTCGCCGTCGGCCCGGCCGGCTCGGTCGAGGTCCCGGCCGGCGCAAACGTGATCGACGCCTCCGGCAAGACCATCCTGCCGGGCTACATCGATGTCCACGCCCACGCCGCGCACTTCGGCCAGGGCGTGGTGCCGCAGCAGAACTGGGCGTACTACACCAACCTCGCGTTCGGCATCACCACCATGCACGACCCGTCGGCGACGACCGAGTTCGTGTTCTCCGAGGCCGAACTGCAGAAGGCCGGACGGATGGTCGGGCCGCGGATCTTCTCGACCGGGACGATCCTCTACGGCGCCGACGGCGACTTCAAGGCCGAGGTCAATTCACTCGACGACGCCCGCAGCCATCTGCGCCGGATGCAGGCCAACGGTGCGTTCTCGGTCAAGAGCTACAACCAGCCCCGTCGGGAGCAGCGCCAGCAGATCAACCAGGCCGCACGCGAGCTGGGGATGTTGGTGGTGGAGGAAGGCGGATCCACCTTCCACCACAACATGACGATGATCCTGGACGGCAGCACCGGCATCGAGCACAACATCCCGGTCGCGCCGCTCTACAGGGACGTGGTCAACCTGTGGAAGGAGACCGACGTACGCAACACCCCGACGCTGGTGGTGAGTTACGGCGGCCTGTCGGGCGAGTACTGGTGGTACGCCCGCGACAACGTCTGGGAAAACGACAAGCTCAACCGCTTCTTTCCTCGCGAGACGCTGGATGCGCGCAGCATCCGCCGCGAGATCGCGCCGGACTGGGATTACTGGCACATCGAGGTGGCCAGGTCGCTCAAGACGATGCGCGATGCCGGCATCAAGGTGCAGGTCGGCGGCCACGGGCAGCTGCAGGGCCTGAGCCCGAACTGGGAGATCTGGATGCTGACCCAGGGCGGCTTCTCCAACTTCGAGGCGCTGCGCGCGGCGACCATCGACGGCGCCGACTACCTCGGCCTGGGCGACGAGATCGGTTCGCTCGAGGTCGGCAAGCAGGCCGACCTGGTGGTGCTGGACGGCAACCCGCTGGAGGAGATCCGCAACACCATCGAGACGCGCTACGTGATGGTCGATGGGCGCCTGTTCGACGTCGACGCCGACATGGCCGAAATCGGCAACGCCGCGGCCCCGGCGCCGGAGTTCTACTGGCAGCGCCACCGCGACGGCCAGACCTTCGGCCTGGAGTTCGGCCCGACCGCGGTCTGCCACTGTCCGAAGGCGCACGGCGCGCACGTTCACCTGGACTGATGTCGCCGTCCTGCAACGCCCCGTTCACGAAGTCCGCATGCGACGCTGCCTAGGCTGGCGGCGTCCCCAGGAGAACACCCGATGGCCACGCGCTACTACATCACCCTGCCCGACGGCCGCCGCGCGCGCGGCAGCGATCCGGACCTGTCGTTCACCGCGCAGAGCGGGCCCGGTTTTGCCGCCGAGCTGCAGGACGCGCTGCGCAGCGACCGGCTGTTCGAGCGTTGGCGGATGAAGCAGGACGAGCCCGACGAAGTCGACCCGTCCCTGGGCGCCACCGACCCCACTGCGACCGTGCACGGCGAGCAGGACGACCTGCACATCGACCTGGTCGTGACCTCGACCATCCCCGGCACCATCCTCAAGCAGCGTCTGCGCCTGCTCGCCGGGAGCGCGTGGGAGCTGCGCGACGTGACCGCGGCCTGAGCCCCATCGCCTGACGGCAGGTCTGCGCGGCGTGGTCCGCGCACACCGCTGCCGGGCACAATGCGGGCATGAAAGATCTCCTGCTCGCGTGGAGCGGCGGAAAGGACGCCGCTTGGACCCTGCACACGCTGCGCCAACGCGACGATGTGCGGGTGGTCGGCCTGCTGACCACGGTCACCGTCGACTACGACCGCATCGCCATGCACGGCATCCGTCGCGACGTGCTGCACACACAGGCACGTGCCGCCGGACTGCCGCTGATCGAATCGCCCATCCGGACAGGTTGCGACAACGCCGCCTACGAGGACGCGTTTTCCGACGCGCTGCAACGCGCGCGGGCGCGTTGGCCGGAGCTGGACACCGTTGCCTTCGGCGACCTGCAACTGGCGGACGTGCGTGCGTGGCGCGAGGCCCTGTGTGACCGCCATGGCTGGTCGATCGAGACCCCGCTGTTCGGCCGTGACACCGCCGCGTTGGCGCGCGGGATGATCGCCGGCGGCCTGCAAACCCGACTGTGCTGCGTCGACACCACACAACTCGATGCCCGCTTCGCCGGCCAAGCGTTCGACCACGAACTGCTGGACGCGCTGCCGGCCGCCTGCGACCCGTGCGGGGAGAACGGCGAGTTCCACACGCTTGTCCATGCCGGCCCGATGTTCGAGCAGCCGGTGAACGTGGTGCCCGGTGAAACCGTGCTGCGCGACGGGCGCTTCGCCTTCACCGACTTCAAGCTGGCGGGCTGAGGACGCCAGCCAGCGGTCAGGCGTGCAACGCGCGTGCGTGGTGGGCGACGTGGTCGCCGATGAAGCTGGCGATGAAGTAGTAACTGTGGTCGTAGCCGGGCTGCATGCGCAGTTCCAGCGGATGGCCTGCGGCGGCGCAGGCGTCACGAAGCAGCTCAGGGCGCAACTGGCGCTGCAGGAACTCGTCGTCGCCGCCCTGGTCCACCAGCAGCGGCAGCCGCTCGCGCGCGTCGCGCAGAAGCTCGCAGGCATCCCATTGCTTCCACACCGCGCGGTCGTCGCCCAGGTACGCCTCGAACGCACGCTCGCCCCAGGGAACGCGCGACGGCGCGACGATCGGCGAGAACGCCGAAACACTGCGGTAGCGACCCGGGTTGCGCAGCGCGATCACCAGCGCGCCGTGGCCGCCCATCGAGTGGCCACTGACGCCGCGCGCAGTCGTGGTCGGGAAGTGCGCGTCGACCAGCGCCGGCAACTCCTCGACGACGTAGTCGTGCATGCGGTAGTGCCGCGCCCAGGGGGCCCGGGTCGCATTGACGTAGAACCCGGCGCCCTGGCCGAGGTCGTAGCCGTCGTCGTTGGTGATGTCCTCACCGCGCGGGCTGGTGTCGGGCGCGACCAGGATCACCCCGTGCTCGGCGGCATACCGCTGCGCGCCGGCCTTGGTGATGAAGTTCTGCTCGGTGCAGGTCAACCCCGACAGCCAGTACAGCACCGGGCACGGGCCCTGCGCGGCCTGCGGCGGCAGGTAGACGCCGAAGCGCATCGCACAACCGAGGGTGCTCGAATCGTGTTGCCAGACTTCCTGGCGGCCGCCGAAGCAGGCGTGCTGTTCGATCCTGTGCATGGCTGGCTCCCGGCCTCAGTAATGGATCACGGCGCGGATCGACTTGCCTTCGTGCATCAGGTCGAAGGCCTCGTTGATGCGATCCAGCGGCAACGTATGGGTGACGAACGGGGCCAGCTGGATGTCGCCGCGCATCGCGTCCTCCACCATGCCCGGCAGCTGGCTGCGGCCCTTGACCCCGCCAAACGCGGTGCCCATCCACTTGCGACCGGTCACCAGCTGGAACGGCCGCGTGCTGATCTCCTGCCCGGCGCCGGCGACGCCGATGATCACGCTCTGGCCCCAGCCGCGATGCGCGCATTCGAGCGCAGCACGCATCACGTTGACGTTGCCGATGCACTCGAAGCTGTGGTCCACGCCCCAGCCGGTCATCTCGACGACGACCTGCTGCACCGGCTTGTCGAAATCCTTCGGGTTGACGCAGTCGGTCGCGCCCATCTCCTTCGCCAGCGCGAACTTGTCGGGATTGGTGTCGATCGCGATGATGCGCCCGGCCTTCGCCTGCCTGGCGCCCTGGATCACCGCCAGCCCGATCGCCCCCAGGCCGAACACCGCGACGCTGTCGCCTTCCTGCACCTTGGCGGTGTTGTGCACCGCGCCGATGCCGGTGGTCACGCCACAGCCCAGCAGGCAGACCTGCTCGGGATCGGCGTCGGGATTGACCTTGGCCAGTGAGACTTCGGCGACGACGGTGTACTCGCTGAAGGTCGAGCAACCCATGTAGTGGTAGACCGGTTCGCCGTTGTGCGAAAAACGCGTCGTGCCGTCGGGCATCACGCCCTTGCCCTGGGTGGCGCGCACCGCCACGCACAGGTTGGTCTTGCCCGACCTGCAGAACAGGCACTCACCGCATTCGGCGGTGTACAGCGGAATCACGTGGTCGCCGGGGGCGACGCTGGTGACGCCTTCGCCGACTTCCACCACGATGCCCGCGCCCTCGTGGCCCAGGACGGCCGGGAACACGCCTTCCGGATCATCGCCTGACAGGGTGAAGGCGTCGGTGTGGCACAGCGCGGTGTGGGTGATCCTCACCAGCACCTCGCCCTGCTTCGGCGGCGCGACGTCGAGCTCGACGATCTGCAGCGGTTGTCCGGGGGCGAAGGCGACGGCGGCGCGGGATTTCATCGGGGGAACTCCGGTGTACGGGGACTGGCTGAATGATAGGCCGACGACGCGGTGGTCGCTTTTCCACGACATGGCCGTTGGCGCACGGAGCGATGCACCTGTAGGAGCGGCTTCAGCCGCGAGGGCGTAACCGTCGTGCGGCGACGAAGCCCGCCCGATCGCGGCTGAAGCCGCTCCTACAGCGGGTCCGCTGCTTCGCGATCACCCGGTGTTCTGGATCCCCGCGGCAATCCCGTTCACCGTCGCCATCAGGGCCTGCAACAGGGCGTCATCCTCGCGCCCGCCGTCGCGCCAGCGTGCCAGCAGGTCGACCTGCAGCAGGCTGATCGGGTCGACGTACGGATTGCGCAGCCGGATCGACTGGCGCAGCCGCGGGTCGTGCGCAAGCAGGTCGGCCTCGTCCTTGATCGCGAGGATCCCGTCGCGGGTACGGGCGAACTCGGCGGCGATGCCGGGGTGCAGCCGCGCGTGCAGGTCGCCTTCGGGCAGCCCGGCGGCCAGCAGGGAGTAGCGCTCGAAGATCGCCGGGTCCGACTTGGCCAGCACCATCTCGACGTCGTCGACCAGGGTGCCGAAGAACGGCCAGTCGCGCGCCATCTCCGCCAGCAGTTCGCGGCCGTGGGTTTCCAGCGCGCGCTCGAGCGCGGTGCCGACGCCGTGCCATGCGGTCAGGCCGGAGCGGTTCTGCGACCACGAGAACACCCATGGAATTGCCCGCAGCGATTCCACTCCGCCCTTGCTGCCACGCTTGCTCGGCCGCGAGCCGATGCGCAGGCGCTCGATCACGTCGATGGGGGTCGCCGCGCGGAAGTACGCCGGGAAGTCGGGATGCTCGTGCACCAGCGCCCGGTAGTGCGCGCGGGCGTCGGCGGCCAGCTCGGCGGCCACCTCGCGCCAGCGGGCCTCGCGGGGCTCCGGCGGGCGCGGGCGCAGGCTCGCGCGCAAAACGGCGCCGGTGGTCTGCTCCAGGTTGCGCAACGCGATGGCGCGGATGCCGTACTTGCGGTGGATCACTTCGCCCTGCTCGGTCAGGCGCAGGTAGCCGTCGACCGAGCCGCGCGGCGCGGCGATGACCGCCCGCTCGGTCTTGCCGCCACCGCGGCTGACCGAGCCGCCACGACCGTGGAAGAAGGCGATCCGTACTCCACTTTCGCGCGCAAGCGCGGACAGCGCGATCTGGGTCTGCTGCAAGGCCCAGCGCGAGGCGATGATGCCGCCGTCCTTGGCGCTGTCGGAGTAGCCGAGCATCACGACCTGGCGATCACCGCGCGCGGCGAGGTGGCGCCGGTATGCCGGGTCGGCGAACAGCTCGCGCAAGGTCGCCTCCGCGGCCTCGAGGTCGGCGACGGTCTCGAACAGCGGGGCGACGTCGAGCGGGACTTCGTCATCCTCTACACAGCCGGCCAGCCGCGCCAGTGCGAGCACCGCGAGCGCATCCGCGGCACTGCGGCTCATGCTGACGATGTACGGTCCGAACACGCGCTCGCCATACCGCGGTCGCAGCGCGGCGACGGTGCGGAACACATCCAGCACCGACCGCGCCGCGGCGGCTTCTGGCTGCGGCACTGTCGCGCGGTCCAGCAGCGCATGCAGCCGCGCCGCCCGGTCACCGGCCGCGCGTTCGGCCCAGCCCTCGTCGTCCAGCAGGGCCGCAAGCGCCGCGTCATGCATCGCCGAGTCCTGGCGCAGGTCGAGGCTGGCGAGGTGGAAGCCGAAGCAGCGGGCGCGCCGCTGCAGCCGCCGGACCGCGAAGCCACCGGCGTGTTCGCCGCCGTTCGCCTGCAGGCTGTCGGCAACCAGCGCCAGGTCGGCCTCGAACGCCGCCGCGTCCGGATAGGCTTCGGTTTCATCGTGGGTGGTGGCCCACAGGCGCGCAGTCACCAGCACCAGCAGGTTGCGATAGGGCATGTCCGCGTGGCGCGGATGCAGGCGCGCGGCCGCGGCCGGCAACAACGCCCGGTACTCGTCGACCCGCGCCAACACCGCATGATCGACCCCGACCCGGGTGGTCGACTGGCTCAGCAGCTCGGCCAATGCCTCGATGTCGCGGCGGTAGGCCGCCAGCACCATGCGCCGCTGGGCGGCAAGGGTCGCGGCGATCGTGTCCGCGCCGACGTTCGGGTTGCCATCCATGTCACCCCCGACCCAGCTGCCAAAGCCAAGCACGTCGGGCAAGTGCCAATCACCGCCGTGGTGCTCGCGCAGGGCTGCTTCGAACGTCTCGTGGAAGACCGGCAACACCCGGTACAGCACTTCGGAAAGGTAGAAGCCAACGTGTTCGAACTCGTCGCCAACGCTCGGCTTGGCGGTCGGTGCCTCGGCGGTCTGCCAGCTGGCGCCCAGCGCCAGGCGGATCCGCTGCAGCCCGGCGCTGCGCTCGGCCGGCGTGCGCGACCGGTCGATATCCTCGACCAGCGCGGCGACGATCTGTCGCTCCTTGTTGAGCAGCACCCGGCGCACCGCCTCGGTGGGGTGCGCGGTGAAGACCGGCTCGATCCGTAGCCGCGGCAGCAGCGCGGCCAGCTCCGCGGCGTCGACACCGTCGCGTGCAAGCTCGCCGATCACCGCCCGCAGGCCGCCCGGCTGGGCGCCGTCGCCGGCTCGCTCGTGGTCGCGGCGGCGGCGGATGCGGTGCACCCGCTCGGCCAGGTTCACCGCCTGGAAATAGGTCGAGAACGCGCGCACCAGGTCGGCCGCTTCGGCCAACCCGGTGTCGGACAGCGCTTCGGCCAGTTCGGCGACGGGCGCATCGGCCTCGCGTCGGGCGATGGCGGCACGGCGCAGGCGCTCGACACGTTCGAGGAAACCGTCACCACGCTGCTCGGCGAGGATCTCCCCCACGAGCGCTCCGAGGATTTTCACGTCTTCGCGCAGCAGCGCGTCGGTCGGTGCGAAGTCCAGCTGCTCGCGCAATGCGGAAGGGGAGGTCGGATCGGTGGTCGCAGTCATGCGCGCCAGCCTACAACGCAGCGTGTGGACACCGCGGCCCGGCGTTCGACCCCGCTACCTCCGGGCAATCAGTAGGCGAACTCCCGGAACACCGGGTCGACATTGCCGCCCCAGGCGCCGTGGAACAGTTCGAGCTTGCGTTCGGCCGGTGTGATGCCCGCCTCGACCAGCTCCATCAACGGTCCCAGGAAGATCGTCTCGTCGCTGCCGTTCTCATTGACCCTGGCGCGCCGGGCCAGGCCGCCAGCGGCGATCTGCAGCGCGCGGCGGGCGAGGTCGAGCACGGTACCGCGGGTGTTGCCGATGCGCGCGGGCAGCTTGAACGCGTGCCGCGGCACGCCGTCGCGCAGCGCATGGATCTCGTCGCGGGTGAAATCGCGCACCAGGTCCCAGGCGGCGTCGAGCGCGGCGTCGTCGTACAGCAGGCCCGTCCAGAACGCGGGCAGCGCACAGATGCGGTTCCACGGCCCCGAGTCGGCGCCACGCATCTCCAGGTACTTCTTGAGCCGCACTTCCGGGAACGCGGTGGTGCTGTGGTCGGCCCAGTCCAGCAGCGTTGGCGTGTGGCCCGGCCAGGCCGGCAGGCGACCGTCGAGGAAGTCGCGGAACGACTGCCCGGCGGCGTCGATGTAGCGGCCGTCGCGGTAGACGAAGTACATCGGCACGTCGAGCAGGTAGTCGACATAGCGCTCGTAGCCGAAGCCGTCCTCGAACACGAAGTCCAGCAGGCCGGTACGGTGCGGATCGGTGTCCGTCCAGATGTGCGAGCGGTACGACAGGTAGCCGTTGGGCTTGCCTTCGGTAAACGGCGAGTCGGCAAACAGCGCGGTCGCCACCGACTGCAGCGCCAGCGAGACACGGAACTTCTTGACCATGTCCGCTTCGGACGCGACATCCAGGTTGACCTGGACGGTCGAGGTGCGGGTCATCATGTCCAGGCCGAGGTTACCGACGGTCGGCATGTGGCGGCGCATGATCGCGTAGCGGCCCTTCGGCATCCACGGCATCTCCTTGCGCGTCCACTTGGGCTGGAAGCCCATGCCGAGGAACCCCAGGCCCATCGGCTCGGCCACGCTGCGCACCTCGCGCAAGTGGGTGGCGGCCTCGCGGCAGGTCTGGTGCAGGTTGTCGAGCGGCGCACCGGACAGTTCCAGCTGGCCGGCCGGCTCGAGCGAGACCGACGCACCGTCGCGGGTCAGCGCGATGACCCGGGCGGGGCCGTCACCGATGCGCTCCTCGACCGGGGTCCAGCCGAACCGTACCAGCCCCTTCAGCAGCGCCTCGATCCCGCGCTCGCCGTCGAACGTCGGCGGCCGCAGGTCGTCGGTGCGGAAACCGAACTTCTCGTGCTCGGTGCCTATCTTCCAGTCGTCGCGCGGGCGCACACCCGACGCCAGGTACTCGACCAGCTGCGCGCGTCCGGCGGCACCGGACTCGATCGGAACATCCTTGACCTGGCTGGGACCGGACACGTGCACCTCGCTCGACGGGAGCCGGCGATATGCGGGCGGCAACGCCCATCGCAAGCGAGCCGGCAGTGTAGCGAGCGCGGCTGTGCCGGTTATGTCGCGTCGCGCAACGCAGCAGCCCGCCGGCGGGACGGTCGGGCTAGAGCTCGAGCCAGCCGGCGATGACCTCGCGTGCCTCGTCGACGCCCTGCTTCGACTCGCCGGAGAACAGCTGCACGCTGACCAGGTCGCCGTACTCGGCCTTCATCTCCTTGCGCACCGCCAGCATCGCATTGCCCTGTGCGCCGCGGCCCAGCTTGTCGGCCTTGGTCAGGATGGCGTGCGCCGGCAGGCCCCGGCTGACCGCGTAGCCGAGCATCTGGCGGTCGTAGTCCTTCAGCGGGTGTCGGATGTCCATCACCACCACCAGGCCCTTGAGTGCCTGGCGGGTGCGGAAATAGCCGTCGATGAAGGCCTGCCAGTGCGCCTGCAGGTCCTTGGGCACCTTGGCGTAGCCATACCCGGGCAGGTCGACCAGGAACCGGTCGGTGGTCGGCGGCAGGTCGAAGAACACCAGTTGCTGGGTGCGTCCGGGGGTCTTGGAGACCCGCGCCAGCGCATTCTGCTGGCAGATCGCGTTCAGCGCGCTGGATTTGCCGGCGTTGGACCGGCCGGCGAAAGCGACCTCGAAGCCGCCGTCGGGGGGCAGCTGGGGCGGATTGTGCGCGGCCAGCATGTAGCGCGCGCGGGCAAAGGGATTGGCCATGCGGACAAGGATCGCATGGCTCGCGTTGACCCGGTTAGCCGCGACGACGATAATTCTTCGGTTCCGACGTCCGTTTTCATCGGCCGTCCTTCCAGCGTTTTCCCCGGAGCCCAGCCCAATGAGCCACGCCCGCGTCCTCGGCATCGTCGGCCTCACTGCCCTCGCGGCAGCCGCCGTCGCCTACGCCCAGACCACGGTCACCCCGATCCCCGAGACGCCGCCGGTGGAATCCGCGCCGCTGACCGAGGTGGCCACGGCGGCCGAGGCCACTCACTGGGGCGATGCCCAGAAGGGCGCGACGCTGGCCGGCACCTGTGCCGCCTGCCACGGCCTGGACGGCAATGCGACCGACCCGATGTACCCGAACCTGGCCGGCCAGAGCGAGCGCTACATCGCCCAGCAGCTGGCACTGTTCCGCAGCGGCGAGCGCAATACCGGCATGGCCGCGGTGATGAAGCCGTTCGCCGACATGCTGACCCCGCAGGACGCGCGCGACGTGGGCGCCTACTACGCGACCCAGACCGCCGGCGCCGGCGTCGCCGACGACACCCTGGTGGCGACCGGCCCGTACGCGGGCATGAAGTTCTTCCAGATCGGCCAGCAGCTGTACCGCTCGGGCGACGCGGCGCGTGGCATCCCGGCCTGCATGGCGTGCCACGGCCCCGACGGCACCGGCAACCCGGGCCCGTCCTACCCGCACGTGGCCGGCCAGCACGCCAGCTACAGCCAGCGCCGGCTCGAGGAGTACCGCGCCGGCACCACCACCCAGAGCAACCCGAAGCTGTTCAACATCATGGCCGCGGTGACCGCCGAGCTGACCGACGAGGAGATCGGCGCGCTGTCGAGCTACCTGCAGGGCCTGCACCCGGCCGCGCACGATATCGCTGCCGCCAACCTCGCCGCCGCACCGGCGCCTGCCGCGGCCCCGGCTCCCGCTGCGG
>NZ_JBJXHK010000038.1:0-22814 GCF_046638635.1 Lysobacter zhanggongensis | reverse complement strand
GTCCGCGCGCCGCGGGCTGGGCCGTCGTGGCGCTCGGCCTGGCGTCTGCCGCCGCGTGGCTGCCGACAATGCAGTACGACGACCTCGCCTACCACCTCGGCCTGCCGTGGCAGTTGCTGGTCAACGGATGGTACGCATTGGACCCGACCCATCAGGTCTGGGCATTGGCGCCATGGGCCGGCGATGTCCTGCAGGCGGTCGCGCAGGTGGTGTCCGGCGCCGAGGCGCGCAGCGCGGTCAACCTGGGCTGGCTGCTGGCGACCGCCGCCGGACTGTGGCAGGTAGGCGCCCTGGTCGGGCTGCAGCCCTGGGCACGCTGGACCACGCTGGCGCTGTTCGCCACGCTGCCGATGACCGCTGGCCTGCTCGGCGGGATGCAGACGGAAGGCCCTGCCACCGCCGCAATGGTGGCGCTCGCGGTCGTGGTACTCGACCCCACCGTCAAGAGACGACTGCTGGTCGCGTCATTGCTGTTCGGACTGCTGGTCGCGTTGAAGCCGCTTCATGGCATTGCGGCCGCGCCGTTGCTGGCATGGGGCGTGGCGCGCGGAATCGGTCGCGGCGCCGGACCTGGCGGCTGGGCACTCGCGCTGCTTTCGATGCTCGTGGTCGCGTTGCCCAGCTACGCGCAGGCATGGTGGGTCAGCGGCAACCCGGTGCTGCCGCTGTTCAATGGCTGGTTCGAGTCCGGCTATTTCCCCGCGGTGGATTTCGATGATCCCCGCTGGCAGGCCGGGTTGTCGCCGTCGCTGCCGTGGCAACTGACCTTCGACACGGACCGCTACCTGGAAGGCTGGGACGGCGGCGCGGGCTTCGTGCTGATCGCGCTGGCCGGTGCGTGGCTGGCGGCCCTGTTGGACCGCCGCGGGCGCGGGCTGGCGATCTGCGCCGGGTTGGCGGTCGTGCTGCCATTGTTGCCGCTGCAGTACGCCCGCTACGTCCACCCGGGCATGGTGTTGCTCCTGCCGGCCGCCGCATTGGCGGTGCAGGCGTGGCTCGTCCCCCGCCGAGCGGCCGCGCTGCTGGTCGGCCTGTGCGTGCTCGACCTGGCCTTCCAGGCCAATGCCCAGTGGCTGCTGCACACCGGCGGGGTCAAGCGCAGCCTGCTTGGCCTGGGCAACGACACCGCCCTGTTCGAGGAACGCGCGCCCGAGCGCGTGTTGATCGCGCGCATCCGCGAACAGGCACCCCCCGATGCCGTGGTCCTGCTGTTGAGCAACCCGTTCCACGCCGAGCTCGCCGGGCGCGGACGCACGGTCGACTGGTACGCGCCCGTGCTGAAGGCCGATGCCGCGCGCGCGGACCAGGACCCGTCGGGCGCGGAGTGGCAGGCGTTGCTGCGACGCCACCGGATATCGGAAGTCGTGCTTGACCCCGCCACGACGTCGCCGGCACGGCACGCCGGCCTGCAACGGGCAGGCGCGGCGCCCAGGGCCAGCGCCGCCCCGCTGGAGTGGTGGCACGTCCCGGCAAGGAGCGGATCGGAATGAGCCTGACCCGGCAAGGCCGCACCTTCGTGCTGGTCGGCGCGCTGCAGTACCTGGTCGACTGGGGCGTGATGGTGTTGCTCAGCCACAACGGCCTGCCGGTTGAACCGGCAAACATCGCCGGCCGCGTCAGTGGGGCGCTGCTGGGGTTCTGGTTGAACGGCCGCTTCACCTTCGCCGGCGACGATACCGCCGTGGGCCGCCGCCAGTTCCTGCGCTTCATCCTCCTGTGGCTGCTGACCACCGCAATCAGCACCTGGTCGATGGGCGTCATCGACGACGTGGCCGGGCTGAAGTGGTCGTGGCTGGCGAAGCCCGCCATCGAGGTGCTGCTCGGGGGGTTCGGCTTCCTGGTGTCCCGGCACTGGATCTACCGGCGCTGACCGCAAAAAGCAAAACGCCGGCACGAAGCCGGCGTTTGCGGTACCCGGAAAACCGGGAGGTCAGTGCTTGACGTTCTTGCGCAGGCGCTCGAGTGCCGACAGCTGTGCCATGACCTCGGCCATCTTGGCCTGGGCTTCGGCGATCTCCATCGGCTCGGCGCGACGCGCCAGCACGCGTTCGGCTTCTTCCTTGGCGGCACGCACGGCCGCTTCGTCGATGTCCTGGGCGCGGATCGCGGTATCGGCCAGTACGGTCACGACCTGCGGCTGCACCTCGAGGATGCCGCCGGACACGGCGAAGTCCAGCTGCTCGCCGCTGGGCAGGGTCACCACGACCTTGCCCGGCTTCAGGCGGGTGATCAGCGGCGCATGCTTGGGCGCGATGCCGAGCTCGCCGAGCTCGCCGGTGGCGACCAGCAGTACGGCCTCGCCGTGGAAGATCTCTTCCTCGGCACTGACGATGTCGCAACGGAACGTGGATGCCATCTGGTGTCTCGCTTTACTCGTAGGGGAAGACCGCTGCCGGCGTCACGCGGTGGCGGCGCCGGCGGGTGATCAGGCGGCTTCGCCGGTGATCTTCTTGCCCTTCTCGACCGCTTCCTCGATCGAACCGACCATGTAGAACGCCTGCTCCGGCAGGTGGTCGTACTCGCCTTCCACGATGCCCTTGAAGCCGCGGATCGTGTCCTTCAGCGGCACGTACTTGCCCGGCGAACCGGTGAACACTTCGGCGACGTGGAAGGGCTGGCTGAAGAAGCGCTCGATCTTGCGCGCGCGCGACACGGCCTGCTTGTCCTCTTCGCTCAGCTCGTCCATGCCGAGGATCGCGATGATGTCCTTCAGTTCCTTGTACTTCTGCAGGGTCGACTGGACCTTGCGGGCGACGTCGTAGTGCTCGTTGCCGATCACGTTCGGGTCGAGCTGGCGCGAGGTCGAATCGAGCGGGTCGACCGCCGGGTAGATACCCAGCGAGGCGATGTTTCGCGACAGCACGACGGTGGCGTCGAGGTGGGCGAAGGTGGTCGCCGGCGACGGGTCGGTCAGGTCGTCCGCGGGCACGTACACGGCCTGGATCGAGGTGATCGAGCCCGTCTTGGTCGAGGTGATGCGCTCCTGCAGGACGCCCATTTCCTCGGCCAGGGTCGGCTGGTAGCCCACCGCCGACGGCATGCGGCCAAGCAGCGCGGACACCTCGGTACCGGCCAGGGTGTAGCGGTAGATGTTGTCGACGAAGAACAGCACGTCGCGGCCCTTGCCCGATGCGTCCTTCTCGTCACGGAAGTACTCGGCCATGGTCAGGCCGGTAAGCGCGACGCGCAGGCGGTTGCCCGGCGGCTCGTTCATCTGGCCGTAGACCATCGCCACCTTGTCGAGGACGTTGGAGTCCTTCATCTCGTGGTAGAAGTCATTGCCCTCGCGGGTGCGCTCACCGACGCCGGCGAACACCGACAGGCCTTCGTGCGCCTTGGCGATGTTGTTGATCAGCTCCATCATGTTGACGGTCTTGCCGACACCGGCGCCGCCGAACAGGCCGACCTTGCCGCCCTTGGCGAACGGGCACATCAGGTCGATGACCTTGATGCCGGTCTCGAGCAGCTCGTTGGTCGCCGCCTGCTCTTCGTAGCTCGGCGCGTCGCGGTGGATTTCCCACTGGTCCTGCGCGTCCACCGGGCCGGCCTCGTCAATCGGGCGGCCAAGCACGTCCATGATGCGGCCCAGCGTGCCCTTGCCGACCGGCACCGAGATGCCACGGCCGGTGTTGGTCGCCAGCAGGTTGCGCTTGAGGCCGTCGGTGGAACCCAGCGCGATCGCGCGGACCACGCCGTCGCCCAGCTGCTGCTGCACTTCCAGCGTGATGGCGGTGTTCTCGACCTTCAGCGCGTCATACACGTGCGGCACGGACTCGCGCGGGAACTCCACGTCGACGACGGCACCGATGATCTGAACGATCTTGCCCTGGCTCATGATGTTTCCTCGTAGCTCTAATTGCTGCTCTGCGGCCCGCACGGCGCGTCCGCAATGATGGGGTTAGACCGCCGCGGCGCCGCCGACGATTTCCGAGATTTCCTGGGTGATCGCCGCCTGCCGGGCCTTGTTGTAGACCAGCTGCAGGGTGTCGATCAGCTTGTTGGCGTTGTCGGACGCGGCCTTCATCGCGACCATGCGCGCGGCATGCTCGGAGGCGACGTTCTCGAGCACCGCTTGGTACACCAGCGACTCGACGTAGCGGGTCAGCACGTGGTCCAGCACGCCTTCGGCGTCGGGCTCGTAGATGTAATCCCAGTCGTGCCTGGCGATCTGCGCTTCCGGTGCCGGCAGCGGCAGCAACTGGTCGAAGGTGGCCTTCTGCGTCATCGTGTTGACGAAGCCGTTGTAGGCCAGGAACACGCGGTCGATGCCGCCGTTGCTGTACCCGTCCAGCATCACCTTGACCACGCCAACCAGCTGCTCCAGGTGAGGTGCATCGCCCAGGTGGCTGACCGAGCCGAGCATGTTGACCTTGATCCGGCGGAAGAACACCGAGGCCTTCTGGCCGATGGTGACGACGTCGACCTCGACGCCCTGCTCGTTCCACTGCCGGATCTCGCCCAGCAGCTTGCGGAACAAGTTGTTGTTGAGGCCGCCGGCCAACCCACGGTCGGACGACACGATCAGGTAGCCGACCCGCTTGGGATCCTTGCGCTCGACCATGTACGGGTGCTGGTAATCGGAGTTGGCCTGGGCCAGGTGGCCGATCACCTGCTTCATCACCCGCGCATACGGACGCGAGGTCTTCATCCGATCCTGCGCCTTGCGGATCTTCGAGGCCGAGACCATCTCGAGCGCGCGCGTCACCTTGCGGGTGTTCTGCACGCTCTTGATCTTGGTTTTGATTTCGCGTCCGCCTGCCATCGTCGTGCCCGCCTTACCAGGTGCCGGTCTGCTTGAACTCTTCGATGCCCTTCTTGAACTGGGCTTCGATCTCGTCGTTCCAGTTGCCCGTGCTGTTGATCTTGCTCACCAGCTCGCCCTGGGTGTTGGCGAAGTGGGCGTGCAGGCCTTCCTCGAAGGCCATGATCTTGTTGACCGCGACGTCGTCGAGGTAACCCTCGTTGACGGCGTAGATCGACAGCGCCTGCATCGCGATCGACATCGGCGCGTACTGCTTCTGCTTCATCAGCTCGGTGACGCGCTGGCCGCGCTCGAGCTGCTTGCGGGTCGCTTCGTCCAGGTCCGAGGCGAACTGCGCGAACGCAGCCAGCTCACGGTACTGGGCGAGCGCGATGCGGATGCCGCCCGACAGCTTCTTGATGATCTTGGTCTGGGCCGCGCCACCAACGCGCGACACCGAGATGCCGGCGTTCACGGCCGGGCGGATGCCGGCGTTGAACAGGTCGGTCTCGAGGAAGATCTGGCCATCGGTGATCGAGATCACGTTGGTCGGCACGAACGCGGAGACGTCGCCGGCCTGGGTCTCGATCAGCGGCAGCGCGGTGAGCGAACCGGTCTGGCCCTTGACCTCGCCGTTGGTGAACTTCTCGACGTACTCCTCTGACACGCGCGCGGCGCGCTCGAGCAGGCGGCTGTGCAGGTAGAACACGTCACCCGGGTAGGCTTCGCGGCCCGGCGGGCGCTTGAGCAGCAGCGAGATCTGGCGGTAGGCCACGGCCTGCTTGGACAGGTCGTCGTACACGATCAGCGCGTCCTGGCCGCGGTCCATGAAGTACTCGCCCATGGTGCAGCCCGAGTAGGCGCTGATGTACTGCATCGCGGCCGACTCGGAGGCGGTTGCGGCGACCACGATGGTGTGGTCCAGCGCGCCGTTCTGCTCGAGCTTGCGCACGATGTTCGCGACGGTCGAGGCCTTCTGGCCGATCGCGACGTACACGCACTTGATGCCGGTGCCCTTCTGGTTGATCACCGCGTCGATGGCCATCGCGGTCTTGCCGGTCTGGCGGTCGCCGATGATCAGCTCACGCTGGCCGCGGCCGATCGGGATCATCGCGTCGACCGACTTGTAGCCGGTCTGAACCGGCTGGTCGACCGACTTGCGCCAGATCACGCCCGGGGCCACGCGCTCCACCGGCGCCGACAGCTTGGCGTCGATCGGGCCCTTGCCGTCGATCGGCTCGCCCAGCGCGTTGACCACGCGGCCCAGCAGCTCGGGGCCGACCGGCACTTCGAGGATGCGGCCGGTGGTCTTGGCGACGTCGCCCTCGACCAGGTGCTCGTAGTCACCCAGGACCACGGCGCCGACCGAGTCGCGCTCCAGGTTGAGCGCGAGCGCGAACGTGTTGTTCGGCAGCTCGATCATCTCGCCCTGCATGACGTCGGCGAGGCCGTGGATGCGCACGATACCGTCGGACACGGAAGTGACCGAGCCTTCGTTGCGCGACTCCGCGGACAGCTTGACCTTCTCGATGCGGGTCTTGATCAGTTCGCTGATTTCGGACGGGTTGAGCTGGGTGGTTGCCATCTTCTTTTCCTGGTTGGGCGGGTCGGACCCGCCTTCGCGTTCGGCGGACATCGTCCGCCCACGTGTTGCCTTGTCAGTGGGCCAGTGCGCCCTGGAGCCGCTCGAGCTTGCCCTTGAGCGAACCATCGATCACCACGTCGCCCGCATCGATCACCGCGCCGCCGATCAGCGACGGATCAACCGCCGTCTCGATCTCCACCTCGCGGCCGAAGCGACGCTTGAGGCCGGCGCGGATCGACTCGAGCTCGGCCGCCGGCAGTTCGCTTGCGGCGGTGACGCGCGCCTTGACGATCTGCTCGGCCTCGGCCCGCAGCTGCTCGAACAGGCCCGCGATCTCCGGCAACAGCACCAGGCGGTGGTTGTCGGCGAGCAGGCCGATGAAGCGCTTCAACTCCTCGTCGGCACCGTCGGTGGCGAGCNGCGGCGGTGACGCGCGCCTTGACGATCTGCTCGGCCTCGGCCCGCAGCTGCTCGAACAGGCCCGCGATCTCCGGCAACAGCACCAGGCGGTGGTTGTCGGCGAGCAGGCCGATGAAGCGCTTCAACTCCTCGTCGGCACCGTCGGTGGCGAGCAGGTCGACCGCGTCGTCGTTGGAGAGCTGCGGGTGCGACAGCAGCGCCTGCACGCGCGGGTCGGCCGCGACCTGCGCGGCGAACGCGAGCGCCTGCGACCACGACGCGGCACGGCCGTCGTTGCGCGAGGCCGCGAACGCGGCGCGCGCATACGGTCGGGCGAGGGTCAGGGACTGGCTCATTGCTTGGGGCTCATCGCTGTGGGCATCGGGTCAGTGCGCGGTCAGAGCTGCGCGGCCAGTTCGTCGAGCAGCGCCTTGTGGGCGTTGGCGTCGATCTCGCGGCGGAGCAGCTTCTCGGCACCGCTGACGGCCAGCACCGACACCTGCTTGCGCAGGTCCTCGCGGGCACGGTTCTGCGCCGCGACGATCTCGGCGTCGGCCATCGCCTTCTGGCGGGTGGCTTCCACCGCGGCATCGGTCTTGGCCTGGTCGACGATCTGATTGGCGCGCTGGTGCGCCTGCTCGATGATCTCGTTGGCCTTGACCCGCGCCTCACGCAGCGCGGCGTCGGCGCTCTGCTGCGCCTGGGCGAGGTCCTTCTGGCTGCGCTCGGCAGCCGCCAGGCCCTCGGCGATTTTCTTCTGGCGCTCTTCGATGGCCGCATTCAGCGGCGGCCAGATGAACTTCATCGTGAACCAGACAAGGATCGCGAAGGAGATCATCTGACCGAAGAAAGTCATGTTGGGATTCATGACGGGTCCTCGACGTTACTGGCATGGACCGGCCTGGAGGGCCGGCCCGGGGGCACGACCCGTGCCGGGGCACGGGTCGCCGCGCGGATCATCAGCCCTGCAGGGCGCTGATCAGCGGGTTGGCGAAGCCGAAGAACAGGGCGACGGCCAAGCCGATGATGAACGCCGCGTCGATCAGGCCGGCGAGCAGGAACATGCGGCCCTGCAGCATCGGGACCAGCTCAGGCTGGCGGGCGGCCGACTCGAGGAACTTGGCACCCATGATCGCGATGCCGAGGCAGGCGCCGAGCGCGCCGAGGCCGATGATGATGCCGATCGCGATGGCGGTCAGACCCTGAACGTTGGCGATGAACTCCATGGTGCTTCTCCTGGGTAAAGGCTGTTGCTTGAAGTGGATGGAACGAAGGTTGGAACTGGAAACCGGTGTTGCGTCAGGACTAGTGACTCTCGCGGGCGCCGGCGATGTAGACGACCGTGAGGATCATGAAGATGAAGGCCTGCAGCAGGATGATCAGGATATGGAAGATCGCCCACGCCGCGTTGGCGATGATGCCCGGCACGAAGGTGATCCAGCTGGCGAACATGCCGGCGATCAGCATGAAGACGAGCTCGCCGCCGTACATGTTGCCGAACAGTCGCATCGCCAGCGAGATCGGCTTGACCAGCCACTCGATGATGTTCATCAGCAGGTTGACCGGAGCCAGGACGATGGCCATGAAGCCGCTGGCGTGGAACGGCGAGCTCAGCAGCTCCTTGCCGAAGCCGAAGCCACCCTTGGCCGACCAGGCGTGGCCGATCAGGATCAGGAACACCGAGGCGGAGATGCCGAAGGTGGTGTTGAGGTCGGCGGTCGGGACCAGGCGCCAGTAGGTGTGGGCGGCGGCCTCCTCACCGGCGACGGTGTGGATGCCCCAGCCGACCGCGTCCAGCGGGACCAGGTCCATCGTGTTCATGAACACGATCCAGACGAAGATCGTCAGCGCCAGCGGGGTCACCGAGCGGCGATCGCCGTGGAAGGTGTCCTTGACCTGGCCGTCGACGAACTCGACGATGATCTCGACAAAGGCCTGTCCCTTGCTCGGGACGCCCGGCGTCGCGCGACGCGCGGCGAGTCCGAACCACAGGATGAACACCAACCCCAGCGCCAGGCCGACCAACCACGAATCGAGGTTGAACTGCCCGCCCAGCACCTCGACGGTGTTGTGGCCGAGATGGTGCTGGATGTATTCGTTCAGGCCGCCCGAACCGGTCTGTTCACTCACGAAAGACACCTTATCGTTTCAGAATCTGGGCCAGCACGAAGGCCAGCGTCGCAGCCAGCAAGCCGGCCAGCATCGGCAGCGGGGGCAACCCGAACCCGGCCAGGCCGAGAACGAACACCACAAGCACCACCACCCACTTCAACACCACTCCCGCCAGCAGTCGCGTGATTGCCGCGCCTGCGGGCCCAACCCCGCCACCGAGCGCCACCAGAGCGGCGATCGCACTCCCCGCCACCAGCGCGCCACCGCCGA
Organism: Lysobacter zhanggongensis; assembly: GCF_046638635.1. NCBI lineage: Bacteria > Pseudomonadati > Pseudomonadota > Gammaproteobacteria > Lysobacterales > Lysobacteraceae > Lysobacter > Lysobacter zhanggongensis. The sequence continues at coordinate 13,707 of NZ_JBJXHK010000038.1, read as the reverse complement.
CCAGCGCCCCAAGCGCCGAAGGCAAGCCGTGGGGAAGGAAGGTCAGCGCGACCAGCGCCGTCGCACCCGCCTGGAAGACAGTCGCGCGCAACGCCAGCCGGCGGCCTGCGGACATGGGATCGTGCACGCGGGGTTCGTCGGTCCGGAGGGCTGGGCGACAAGCGCCCGATGGAGCCGCGGAATTATAGGCAGGACGGGCGCCGCGGGCAACCGCCGCGGTGGCTCGGGGGCGGGCGAACCCCGGAGCGGGAGCTGAACGGGACAGGGAGACGGGGAACCTTCCCCGCGGGGGTCGGTCAATGAAGCTGCACGTCCCGCCGCGTCTCTCTCCTCGTCAAGGCAAACAGCAGCGGTGGGAACAAAGAAGCCCCGGCCTGATCCGCCGGGGCTTCACCTTTCCATGGCCCGCGCGCCGAGCGCGGGTGGCCCCGCGCTATTTCTTCTTCGGGATGTACAGGTCGGTAATGGTGCCGTCGAACACCTCCGCCGCCATCGCCACCGACTCGCTCAGTGTTGGGTGTGGGTGGATGGTGTGGCCGATGTCGGCGACCTCGCAGCCCATCTCGATGGCGAGTGCGATTTCCGCGACCAGGTCGCCGGCGTGCACGCCGACGATGCCGCCGCCGATGATGCGCTGGGTGGCCTCGTCGAACAGCAGCTTGGTGAAGCCCTCGGTGCGACCGATGCCGATCGCGCGGCCCGAGGCTGCCCACGGGAACCGGCCGACGCCGACCTTTAGGCCCTTCTCCTTAGCCTCGGTCTCGGTGACGCCAACCCAGGCGATCTCGGGGTCGGTATAGGCGACCGACGGGATCACCCGCGCGACCCATTCCTTCTTCTCGCCCGCAGCCACTTCCGCGGCGAGCTTGCCCTCGTGGGTGGCCTTGTGCGCGAGCATCGGCTGACCCACCAGGTCGCCGATGGCGAAGATGTGCGGCGCGCTGGTGCGCATCTGCCGGTCCACCGGGATGAAGCCGCGGTCGGTGACCGCCACGCCGGCTTTTTCCGCATCGAGCTTGCCGCCGTTGGGTGCGCGGCCCACCGCGACCAGCACGCGGTCGAAACGCTTGGTCTCCGGCTCGCTGGCGCCTTCGAACGTGCAGGCGATGCCGTTCTTCTGCGCCTTCGCCTCGACCACCTTGGTCTCCAGGTGCACGGCCACGCCCTGTTTGCGCAGGCGATCGGCAAGCGGCTTGACCAGGTCGCGGTCGGCGCCGGGCATCAGCTGGTCCATGAACTCGACCACCGTGACCTCGCTGCCGAGCGCACGGTAGACCGTCGCCATCTCCAGGCCAATGATGCCGCCGCCGACCACGAGCAGCTTCTTCGGCACTTCAGCCAGCTCGAGCGCGTCGGTGGAATCCATGACCCGCTCGTCATCCCACGGGAAGAACGGCAGCTTCACCGCCTGCGAGCCGGCGGCGATGATGCACTGTTCGAAGCGCAGCAGCTGGGTCTTGCCGCCGTGTTCGACTTCGACCTCGTTGGCGGAAATGAACCTGCCGGTGCCGGTGACCACGCGCACCTTGCGCTGCTTGGCCATGCCGGCCAAGCCCTTGGTCAACTGGCCGACGACCTTGTCTTTGTAGGCGCGCAACGCTTCGAGCGCGATCTTCGGCGCGCCGAAGTCGATGCCGAAATCGCTGGCGTGCGCGGCTTCGTCGATCACCGCCGCCGCGTGCAGCAGGGCCTTCGAGGGGATGCAGCCCACGTTGAGGCAGACGCCGCCGAGGCTTTCGTATCGTTCCACCAGCACCGTGTCCAGGCCGAGGTCGGCGGCGCGGAACGCGGCGGTGTAGCCGCCCGGGCCGGCACCAAGCACGAGCATCGCGCATTCGACATCGGGGGTACGCCCCGACGCCGCTGCAGCATTAGGCGCATTGACGGCCGGCTTGCGGGGCGGCGCATCCGCGGCAGGTGCAGGCGCGCTTCCCGCCCCGCCTGCCTGCGCGGCCGGCTCCGCCTTCGCGGCGGTCGGCGTCTTGGCATCGGCGGGCCCGGACGTCGATTTCCCGCCGTCCGAGCCCTGCTTGGCTGACGATTTGGCTTCAGCCGCCCCGCCGCCCTCGCCTTCGCCCTCACCCTCCGCTTCGAGGATCGCGATGACCGCGCCCTCGGCGACTTCGTCGCCGACCTTGACCTTCAGCTCGCGCACCACGCCGGCGGCGCTGGAGGGCACCTCCATCGTGGCCTTGTCGGATTCCAGCGTCACCAGACCCTGGTCGACCGTGACGGTGTCGCCGACCGCGACCAGCAGCTCGATCACCGGAACCGCGTCGAAGTCGCCGATGTCGGGAACCTTGATCTCGATGGTGTTGGCCATGTCTGTTCCTTGTTGTTCGTCGTGGAGTGCGGCCGGCACTGCCGGCGCGCGCCCGGTCAACCGGCGGTGGCCAGTTCCCGGTCAAGCTCGTCGAGCAGGCGCCACAACGCATTCCACCGCTTGGGGAAATCGTCGGGATCGCGCTCACCCGCCGCGTCGATCAGCGCCTCGGCCTGTTCGATCAGCAACTCGCCCGCGCCACACCGTGGCTCGGGGCCGCTGAAGCGGTCGTCGCCGATCCGGAAACTCAGCACCTCACCGTCGTGGAAGCGGGCTTCCTGGTCGGCCGCCACGCCGGACCGGAGAGTTCGTGTCCAGCCTTTGACCAGGCGGCCGGCCAACGTTTCCGGTATCGGGACTTCGCGCACCTCGGGCTGCTGGTCGGTGAGCAGGACGCGGCGAACGCCGTTGGAGATCGACTCGCGGTGGTCGACACGCTGGGCCGGGGTCGCATGGCGCAACGTCCACGCGCCACCGTTGGCCGGCGGCACCAGCATCAGGGCGCTTTCGACGCCTCGCGTGGGCAACCAGGTGACCTGCAGTGCTGGCGGGGTCCCACTGGCAAGCAGTGCTTCGACCGCGTCGCCGTGGTTGCCGGTGGCCGGCGGCCAGCCCAGCCCGAGCCCGAGTTCGCACTCGGCGGCATGCGCCGCCGGCATCGCCAACAGCAGCAACAGCAGCGCGCGTGCCTTCACAACAGGACCCGGCGCATGTCGCCGAGGATCTGGCCGAGGTAGGTGGTGAAACGCGCCGCGGCTGCGCCGTCGATCACGCGGTGGTCGTAGCTCAGCGACAGCGGCAGCGACAGTCGCGGCTCGAACGCCTTGCCGTTCCAGACCGGCTTCATGTCCGACCGTGACACGCCGAGGATGGCGACTTCCGGCGCGTTCACGATCGGGGTGAACGCGGTGCCGCCAATGCCGCCCAGCGAGCTGATCGAGAAGCAGCCACCGCTCATCTGCGCCGGTCCGAGCTTGCCGTCGCGCGCCTTGGCCGCCAGTTCGGCGGTCTCGGCAGCGATTTCCATCACGCCCTTGGTGTCGCAGTCCCGCACGACCGGCACGACCAGGCCGTTGGGCGTGTCGGCGGCGAAGCCGATGTGGAAGTACTGCTTGAGCACCAGGTTCTCGCCGGTGGCGTCCAGCGAGGCGTTGAAGTCCGGGAACTTCTTCAGCGCGGCCACCGAGGCCTTCATCAGGAAGGCGAGCATCGTGAGCTTGGTCGCTTTGCCCTTGGCGATGGCCTTCTCGTTTTCCTTGTTGAGCTGCACCCGCAGCGCTTCGAGCTCGGTGATGTCGGCATCGTCGAACTGGGTGACGTGCGGGATCATTGCCCAGTTGCGCGCGAGGTTGGCGCCGGACAGCTTCTGGATCCGCGACAGCGCGCGGGTCTCGACCGGACCGAACTTAGCGAAGTCGACCTTCGGCCAAGGCAGCAGGTCGAGTCCGCCACCGCCACCGCCGGCCTTCGCCGTCGCGCCGCCGCTGGACATCACGCCCTTGACGAACTTCTGCACGTCCTCGCGGCCGATCCGGCCGCCGCGCTGGCTGCCCGTCACGCGCGCCAGGTCGACGCCGAGTTCGCGCGCGAACAGGCGCACCGCCGGGCTCGCGTACGGCACCTTGTCGGGCAGCAGCTCGTTGGCATCGAACACCACCGGCGGCGAGCGCGGCGCGGCGGCGTCGCCGTCACCGCCATCTGCGCCAGCACCCGCCTGGGCACGCGCGGCTTCGCGCTTTGCCAGGTTGTCGGGTTCACCCACGTTGGCCGGCTCGGTGGCGGTTGCGGTTTCGTTCGTACGGACCTGCTGCCCGGGCGACGCCGGTTCGGCGCGCCGCGCGTCGGCCTTGCCGGCGTCGGTGGCCTTGTCCGCCGCCCGGTCCTTGCCGGCGGAAGCGTCCGCGGCCGGCTTTTCGCCACCCCCGGCCGCGCCGTCGGAGGCCGGTTCGATCATCGCGACCACGGCGCCTTCGCCGATCTCGTCGCCGACCTTGACCTTCAGCTCGCGCACGACACCCGCGAACGGCGCCGGCACTTCCATCGTCGCCTTGTCGGACTCGAGCGTCACCAGCCCCTGGTCGACCGTGACGGTATCGCCCACCGCCACCAGCACCTCGATCACCGGCACGCCGTCGTAGCCGCCGATATCGGGGACGCGTGCTTCCTTCAACTCAGCCATGCTCGGCTCCGACCTGCGCGAAAGACCCTTATTGTGGCCGCAGTGGTGCAGGGGCGCCAATCACGCCGCGCCGGCCCGCCTTGCGGGAATGGCCGGCTCCGCACCCGGCGCATCCAGCGCTTGTTCAGGAGCGCGGCCCGGCCACGTGCGCCGCGCGATAGCACGACCGCCCATGAAGGTTCCATTGAGGCCGCGTCCGCCGGGCAAGCGCGGTTCATGCGTCCCTCGCTAGGTTGGCCGCGCCTGCCAGGACACCGGCCGGCGCCCCCACAGAACGAGGAGACAACTCCCATGAAGCGCATCCACACCTTGACCCTGGCCCTGCTTGCCATCGCCCCCGCCGCCGCGTTCGCACAGGACGCCACCGACACCAGCGACAAGCGCTGGGCCGTGGTCGGCGGCTATGCACTGGCCGAGCCCACGGGCGACACCACCGTCGCCGGCCAGCAGGCCGAGCTCGACGGTGACGGCGCCGCGACGCTCAGCGCGTCCTACTACGTGACCGATAACATTGCCGTCGAGGCCTGGGGCGCGGCTGACAAGTTCAGCCACCGCGTCAACACCGCCAACGGCAAGGCCGGCAGCGTCGAAGCCCAGCCGTATGCGGTCAGCGGCCAGTACCACTTCGGCACCAGCGCGCAGACCGTGCGGCCGTTTGTCGGCCTGGGTTACTACGAGAGCAACTACGACGGCGAGGAGGTCGAGCCGACCGGTGACCTCGCCGGCCAGCGCCTTGGCGTCGAGACCGCCAAGGGCGCCATGGCCACCGCCGGCGTCGACGTCAAGCTGAGCCCGAGCTGGTTCGCGCGGGCCGATCTGCGCTACCTGCATGGCAGCTCCGACGTGATGGTCGACGGCGAGGCCGTCGGCGAGGCCGAACCGAGTCCGGTGGTGGTTGGGGTGGGCCTCGGCGCCCGCTTCTGACCGTGCGGGACCGATGACATGGACGGCGGGCCTGCGGGTCCGCCGTCCGCTTTTCGGGTCACACCCGTTCATGAAACCCCCGACCCCCGCCGTTACGGTGGTCGACACTTGAGCCCGGAGAACGCCATGACGACCAAGCTCGACAAGCCCGTCCGCCGCGAAGTCACCGTCGGTGACATCGCCTACACCCTCACCATCGATCCCGTTGGCCTGAAGCTGGTCCAGAAGGGACACCGGAAGGGCCACGAGTTGCGCTGGCAGGACATCGTCAACGGCGATGCCGCCATTGCGGCGGCGCTGCAGGGCAGCCTGCAGGAATAGCGCACGCGGTGCTGGTCGCCGGGCCAGCGGCGACGGTCAGGGATGTTCGGCCTCGATGTGCGCGCGTTCGCGGCGCAGCAGGTAGAGGCCGCTGGCGATAATGATGGCGGCGCCCAGCCAGGTGACCGCGTCGGGCAGTACGCCCCACAGACTGATGTCGAGCAGCACGCCCCAGATAAGCGCGGTGTACTCGAGCGGGGCGATCTGCGATGCCTCGCCGATGCGGAAGGCCTCGGTAATGGCGTACTGGCCAAGCGCCCCGGCGATGCCGACCCCCAGGATCACCCAGGCGTCCGCCGACCTGATCGGTACCCACTGGGGCCACGCGAGCAGCCCGCCGCCGACGGCCAGCAAGGCCAGCAGCCAGACCATCATCGATGCGGTCGAGTCGGTGCGTCCGAGCACGCGCACGGTGATGGCGCTGACCGCGTAGCCCAGCGCCGCCACCAGCACCGCCAGCGCGGCCCAGCTGCGCAGCCCCTCGCCGGTCGGGCGCAGCAACACCAGAACCCCGAGCAGGCCGATCGCGATCGCCGCCCAGCGCCGCGGGCCGACCTTCTCGCCCAGCAGCGGCACCGACAGTGCGGTGATCAGCAGCGGGGCGACGAAAAAGATCGAATAGGCGGTCGTCAGCGGCAGCGTCTGCAACGCATACGCGAATGCCGCCATCATCCCGATGCCGATGCCACCGCGCAGCAGGTGCAGGGGCCAGCGCACGCGCAGCAATGGTGCCAGCCCGCTGGTGGCCATTACCCAGGCCAGCACGAACGGCAGCGACGCGGCGCCGCGCAGGGTCGCCACCTGCAACGGCGGGTAGGTCGCGGCCAGCGACTTCAGGCCGGCGTCCATCAGCGAGAACGCGGCGACCGCGAACAGCATGATCATCGCCGCCCGCATCGGCGAGCCCGAGGCGGAGGTGCGGGAGGGGTCGGTATCCAGTGGCGTCGTTCCGGTCATCGGGCGGTCAACGCGGCAGGCGCCGGCGCAGGCCCCAGGTATAGGCGAGATAGTGGCCCAGCAGGACCCCGGCGACCGCCAGCAAGCCACCCTGCTGCGCAAGCCACGCGTGCTCCGAACCGTCGACGCGCCAGAGCCGGCCCAGCTGCCAGAGCCCGAGCGACACGCGGCCGGCCACCAGCAGGGTGAGGCCGAGCACCAGCCACCGGTTGGCGGTGTAGTACAGACGCAGCCCGGCGGGCACCGCCACCCCGGGCGGGAGCGCCCAGCCGGTTCGGACGAACCCGTCGGTGGCCTCGCGGTCGAACCGGGTCAACCAGAGGCCAACGATCCCGAGTGCAACGCCAGCGGCCAGGCCGACGGCCGCATGGGACAAGGCACCCTCTACCCAGAGTCCGGCCACCCAGGCACCGGCCACGAACACGGCCGTCGATGCGAGCAGGGCCCAGGCATTGGCGCGCACCAGCCAGGGCGTGGCCCGCCGGCGCGCCCGGCCGCGCCGGTAGCGCTGCCACAGCGCGACCGGCAGCAGCAACGCCCACACCAGCACCATGACCAGTAGCAGCGCAGGCAGCAGCAGGACGGGCATGGTGGCGGACTCCATGAGGTCGGCGCCTGCATACGCGGCGACGGCGGGGGACGCGCAGGATAGCCGGCCGTCGCGTCCGGCCCGCGTCCGTCCCCGCAACCCTCCGTTCCGCGTTTGCCCTGTTCAGGCCGGTCCGATCTGACCGGCAGGACGTCGCGATGTCCGTTGCCTGCAGCCTCCACGTTCGCCTGCTCCTCCCGGCATGGGCCGCGGCCCTTGCCCTGCTGGTTGCAGGCGGCTGCAGCCCGTCGGCCCCGAAACCGGCACTCGCCGCACCGGCAAACGCCCGGCCCGTGCCCACGTTGGGGCCGGACGATGCACTCCCTGGCGGTGTCGGGGTCCCGGCCGGCACCTCCGGCGATGCCCCGGCGAGGCCGGAGCCTGCCGATCCTCCGGTCCACCCCGAAGACCCGCCGCCGCGGGCGACCCGCCCGCGATGACGGGCGAAGGCTTCGCCTCCGCGCCGGGAATGCGTGCGGCGGCTCTGCGTTAACCTTTGACGCCCACGAACCACGGACATCGCCATGCCCTCCTTTGACGTCGTCTCCGAAGTCGACAGCCACGAACTCACCAACGCGGTCGACCAGGCCAACCGCGAGCTGGGCAACCGGTTCGACTTCAAGGGCGTGGATGCGAAGTTCGCGCTCGACGAACAGGTCATCACCCAGTCCGCGCCGAGCGACTTCCAGCTCCAGCAGATGACGGAGATCCTGCGCGCGCGGCTGATCGCGCGTGGCATCGACGTGCGCTGCCTGGAGTTCGGCGAGGTCGAGACCAACGTCGCCGGCGCGCGGCAGAAGGTCACCGTCAAGCAGGGCATCGAGCGCGAGCTCGCCAAGAAGATCCAGTCGTCGCTGAAGGACGCCAAGCTCAAGGTGGACAGCCAGATCAACGGCGACAAACTGCGCGTCAACGGCAAGAAGCGCGACGACCTGCAGGCCGCGATCGCGCTGCTCAAGGGCGCCGAGTTCGAGTTGCCGCTGCAGTTCGACAACTTCCGCGACTGACCGGCCGGCGGCCATGGGGATGGACGAGGACCCGATCGCCGCCACCCGCCGCTGGCTGGAACGGGCGGTCATCGGCCTCAACCTGTGCCCGTTCGCCAAGGCCGTGCACGTCAAGGACCGCATCCGCTACGTGCTCAGCCCGGCCACCACGCCCGGGGATCTGCTGGAAGAACTGGCCAGCGAGCTCGCCTGGCTGGCGGAAACCGACCCGGACGTGGTCGACACCACCCTGCTGGTCCATCCGCACGTGCTGCAGGAGTTCGACGACTACAACGACTTCCTCGACCAGGCCGATGCGGCGGTGGACGCACTCGGGCTGGAAGGCGAGATCCAGGTCGCCAGCTTCCACCCCGATTACCGATTCGCCGGGACGTCCGCGGCGGACCCGGCCAACTGCACCAACCGTTCGCCGTACCCGATGCTCCACCTGCTGCGCGAGGAGAGCGTCGAACGCGCGGTGGAGGCATTCCCCGACCCCGATGCCATCGTCGACCGCAACATCGAGACCATGGAGCGACTCGGGGTCGACGGGTATCGGAAGCTGCTGGAGCGCTAGGCGCCTGCGCCGAACAGGCGGTCCAGGTCGGCGGCGTCCAGCTGGCGCCACTCGCCCACCGGCAACCCGCCCAGGTCCAGCCCGCCGATCCGGCTGCGATGCAGCGCTTCCACGTGGTTGCCGACCGCGGCGAACATGCGCCGCACCTGGTGGTAGCGACCCTCGGTCAGGGTCAGGCGCGCATGGCGGGGGTCGACCACCTCCAGCGACGCCGGCGCCAGCGGGGTCTTCTCGTTCTCCAGCATCAGCGTCCCGCTGGCGAAGACCGCGCCCTCATCGCCGCGCAGGTCCTGCGCCAGCGTCGCCTCGTATACCTTGGCGAGGTTGGCGCGGGGCGACACGATCCGGTGCAGCAGCTGGCCATCGTCGGTCATCAGCAGCAGGCCACTGGTATCGCGATCGAGCCGGCCGACCGTCGACAGCAACGGCGAGCGCAGGCGGAAGCGCGGTGGCAGCAGGTCATAGACGATCCGGCCGGGATCGCGGGTCGAGCAGGTATGGCCGACCGGCTTGTGCAGCATCAGCACCAACCCCGACGGCGGGTCGAGTGGTTCGCCATCGATGCGGACCGCGTCGTGCGTGACCTGGTCGTCGGCGTACAGCACCTCGCCTTCGGCATCGGTCACGCGGCCCTCGCGGAACATGAGCGCCACCTGCTTGCGGCTGCCGTAGCCGAGGTTGGCGATCAGCCGGACGAGCTTCATCGCCAATCCTCGCGTCCGCGGCGCGGCGGCCGCGGGGCTTGCACCGGACGAGCCTTCACCGCCTCGATGATCTTGAAGCCGTCGCGCTCGGCGACCGCCCGCGCCTGCCCGAAGCTCTCGACCAGCACCGACTCGTAGGGCAGGTGCCGGTTGGCGACCAGCCACAGGCGCCCACCCGGCTTGAGTGCATCGGCGGCGACGGCGATGAAGCGTCGGCCGATGTCGGGCCGGTTGGCACTGCCCTGGGTATGGAACGGCGGGTTGGTCACGATGACGTCGTACTGCGCCGGCAACCCGGTGGTCACGTCGTGCCAGTGGTAGCCAATCGCCACCTTCGACTCGAACGCCGCCAGGTTGTGCCGCGCCAGGTCGAGCGCGCGGCGGTCCGCCTCGAAAAGATCCAGCGCGGCGATCCCCGGGCAACGCTCGAGCAGTTCCGCCGACAGGTAGCCGAACCCGGCGCCGAGGTCGGCGGCCCGTCCGGCCAGGTCGGCCGGCAACTGCTCGACCAGCAGGGCGGACGCCGGATCGATCCGGTCCCACGCGAATACGCCCGGGCGGCTCCGGAACCGGCCACCGACAATCGCCCGGGGTGCGTCCAGGGCTTCCCATTCGGCCAGCAAGGCGTGGTCGATGACGGCCGCACTGTCGGCCACGTGCAGTGGCGCACTCCAGTAGCAGCGGCTCTTGTGCTTGAGCAGCCCGCCCAGCGGGCCGACCAGGCGACGCAGGTCTGCCTCGCCGGACTTGGCGCCCTCGTTGTTGGCCAGGCAGGCGACCACCCGCCCGCCGGGGGCGACCCGCGATACAGCGTGCGCGTACAGCGCGCGGGCCTCGTCGCGCTGGCGCGGCGGCAACACCAGCACCAGCGGATGGCGACTCCCCGCAGACCCTGCATCCGGGCTGTCCACGACGACCAGCCCGGCCTGCCGCAGCGCATCCGCCTCGGGCTTGAAGCCCTGTTCGCAGACCAGGCCCGGCCACGCGCGCCGGTGCAACGGCGCGCCGTCGCGAGCCCGCAGAAACAGCACGCCACCCGCCTCCGGCCAGGGCAGCAGGCCCTGTTCGAACGGCAGCATCAGCGCCTGCAGCGCGGGATCGTCGTGGGCCATCGGTTCGTTTTCGCGGGGGTCTGGGCGCGCAGTTTAGCGAGCATGGGTGCGTGCACGTCGCCATGACCGGGCCGATCGCAGGCTGCGTCCATGCCCGAAGGTCCCTCCCTGGTGATCCTGCGCGAGGAGGCGGCGAAGTTTGCCGGCCGCCGGGTGAAGCACGTGGGTGGCAACAGCCGGCTCGACATCCAGCGGATGGCGGGCCAGCGCGTCCAGGCCCTGCGGACCTGGGGCAAGCACTTCCTGGTCGTGTTCGACGGCTTCACCCTGCGGGTCCACTTCCTGCTGTGGGGCAGTTACCGGATCGACGAACGTCGCGAGGGCAGCGCCGAGCGGCTGGCGCTCGGCTTTCCGAACGGCGAGCTGAACCTGTATTCGAGCTCGTTGAAGTTCCTCGAGGGCGACCTCGACGACCTCTATGACTGGGGTGCGGACGTCATGTCCGACGCGTGGGACCCGAAGGCAGCGCGCCGCAAGCTGCGGGCGATGCCGGACACGCTTGTGGCCGACGCGCTGCTCGACCAGGACGTGTTCGCCGGAGTCGGCAACATCATCAAGAACGAGGTGTTGTTCCGGATCCGCGTGCATCCGGAAACGCCGGTGGGAGCGCTATCGCCGCGCAAGCTCGGCGATCTCGTCACCCAGGCGCGTGAGTACAGCTTCGACTTCTATCGCTGGAAGAAGGACTACGTGCTCAAGAAGCACTACCAGGTCCACACCCGCACCGAGTGCCCGCGATGCGGGCGGCGGCTGGAGTTCCGCGCCAAGCTCGGACGCGCCCAGCGGCGCGCGTTCTTCTGCGGCCACTGCCAGAAGCGCTACGGCTAGCCTCCCGGGTTCATCTACGTGGCTCGCGCCCCAACGCAAAACGGTTGTTGGACGATCACTTCATCGCCTCCCAACACACCGGCGGCCAACCTGCCTGCACACCCGCAACGGAGAACGCCATGCGCGCCCTATTCGTCGGAGGCACGGTCGACAACAGCGAGCTGGACATGGATGGCGCCCCGCCCGCGCACTATCCGGAAAACACCGGCGGTGGGCGCCCCCGGTACCGGCTGCACCATGTCGGGCGCAACGACGGCACCACCGCGTACGCCGTCTATGCCGCACCGGAAACCCCGGACGATGAAGTCGAGCGGATCGCCAGCGAGCGCGACTATGCGCGCCGCTTCGGCGCCACCGAGGTGACCGACCGCCTGACCGCGCCCTGAGGCCAGGCGGGAGCCGTGCGCGGCATCGGCTCCGCGCGGGATCAGCTTTGCAGCTCGCGCAGGACCACCGAGGGCGGCGCGTCCAGCACGCGGCGCGTCGCGAACAGGCCAGCCACCAGGGCGGCGACCATGCCGAGCGCGCCACCGGCGGCGGCCATCCCCCAGTTGGGTTCCCATGGCAGGTCGAAGGCCTGTTCGGCGACGACACCAGCCAATACCGACGCCGCGATCGCCGCGACCAGCCCGGACAACAGGCCGATCGCTGCGAACTCCGACGCTTGCGCAAGCCGCAACTGGCGCCGGCTGCCGCCGAGCGTTCGCATGACGCCGCCTTCCAGCAGTCGCTCGTCCTGGCTGGCGCTGACCGCCGCCATCAGCACCAGCACGCCCGCGCCCAGCGAGAACCAGAACACCACTTCGACCACGGTCGAGACCTGGTCGGCGGTCCCACGCACCTGGTCGAGCACCGCATCGATGTCGATCACGGTCAGGTTGGGGAAGCGCCCGACGAGGTCGGCGGTGAATCGCATCTGCTCCGGGGGTACCGTCACCGCCGTGATGTGGCTGGCGGGGAATCCATCGAGTGCCCCGGGCGAGGCGACTACGAAGAAGTTCGGCCGGAAACTCTCCCAGTCGACGTCGCGCAGGCTCGTGAGCGTCGCCACGAAGCGTTGCCCGGCGATGTCGAATGCGACCGTGTCGCCGATCTTCCAGCCCAGCGACTCCGCATAGCCCTGCTCGACCGAGATCTCCGGGGCCGTGGGCGGCGTCATCGCGCTCCAGAAGTCGCCGGCGACGACCCGGTTGTCCTCGCGCAACGCCGACGCCATGGACAGGTTGAACTCGCGGTCGGCGCGACGCCGCGAGCGGCGGGCCTCCTCGTCGTCGGCACTTTCGTCGGCGCTTGCGTAGTCGTCGCCGGTGACCGGTTCGCCGTTGTGCTCGACCAGCCGCGCGCGGACCATCGGATACAGCGTCGGCGCATCCAGCCCCTGCGCGGCGATGAAGCCGCGCACGTCGTCGACCTGGTCGTCCTGCACGTTGATGACGAAGCGGTTGGGTGCCTCGGCCGCGAGCTGCAGCTGCCAGCGGTCCAGCAGGTCGGTCCGCACGAAGGTCAGCAGCAGCAACGCCATAAGCCCCAACCCGAGCGATGACACCTGGGCGATGCTGGTCGCTGGCCGGCGGCTGACGTTGGCCAGCCCGTAGCGCAGGCTCCCGCGCAGGCGCGACCGCAGCCGGCGCACCACCACGATCAACCCCCAGGCCAGCGCCGCGAGCACCGCGAAGGTGGCCACGAGCCCGACCAGCATCGCCGTGCCGACCTCGACCGAACCGGACTTCCACCACAGCAGCGCGGCCAGGCCACCGAGGCCCGCCAGCGCCACCAGCCATGCGCTGGGCTCGGTCGGGTCGAGATCGCGCCGCAGCACCCGCAGCGCCGGCACCCGCCGCAGCGCCAGCACCGGCGGCGCGCCGAACGCGAGCAGGACCAGCAGACCGACCCCGTATCCCTGCACGGCCGGCAGCCACCCCGCCGGCGGGATGGCCATGCCGAGCACCGGTTCCAGCCAGGCGCCGATGCCCCATTGCAGGACGAACGCGACCGCAACGCCGACGGTGCTTGCAAGCAGGCCCAGCAGCACCAGCTCGGCGATGTGGATGCCGGCCAGCGTCGACTGGCTCGCGCCGAGGCAGCGCATCACCGCGGTGCCCGAAAGATGCCGCTCGCTGTGCCGGCGCGCGGCCATCGCCACGGCCACCGCGGCGAGCACCACCGAGACCAGCGCCGCCAGCCCGAGGAACCGGCTGGCGCGGTCG
>NZ_JBJXHK010000037.1:0-23074 GCF_046638635.1 Lysobacter zhanggongensis | reverse complement strand
CCCGGCGCAAGGGGCCGCAGGCCCGTCGCCGCCCGCGTCGCAACGACCTGGGCGGGCTGGGCCGGGCCGCCTGAGTTCGCCGCGGCCGTGTGCTAGCTTCGGCGCTTTCCCTACCCGGAGCGCCCATGTCCACGCTGTCGCAGGCCTGCCAGGCCGCCCTGATCACCGGCCTTGCCATGGCCACGGGTGCCGCCCACGCCCAGGAGGCCACCGTGACCGACCCCTACATCTGGCTCGAGGACGTTGAAGGCGAGAAGGCCCTCGATTGGGTCAAGGCGCGCAACGCCGTCACCGAGGCCGAGCTCGCCGACACGGCGGAGTTCCGCCAGCTCGAGTCGCAGATCCGCGCGATCCTCGATTCCGACGCCAAGATCCCCTACGTCTCCAAGATCGGCGACCACTACTACAACTTCTGGAAGGACGCGCAGCACGAGCGCGGCCTCTGGCGCCGCACCACGCTCGAGTCGTACCGCACCGACGCCCCCGAGTGGGAGACGGTGATCGACCTCGACGCGCTCAACAAGGCCGAGGGCGAGAACTGGGTCTGGCACGGTGCCGACTGCCTGCCGCCGGAATACCAGCGGTGCCTGGTCGCGCTGTCGCGCGGCGGTGCCGATGCCGACGTGACCCGTGAGTTCGACCTGGCGGCCAAGGACTGGGTCGACGGTGGCTTCGTCCGCGACGAGGCCAAGGGCGGGCTGGGCTGGATCGACCGCGACAACGTCTACGTCTACACCGACTTCGGCGACGGCACGATGACCGAGTCCGGCTACCCGCGCATCGTCAAGCGCTGGACCCGCGGCACGCCGATGGCCGAGGCCAAGGTGGTGTACGAGGGCAAGCCCGACGACATGTACATCGCGGCGATGCACGACCACACGCCGGGCTATGAGCGCGACTTCGTCAGCCGCACGCTGGCGTTCTACAACGACGAGCTGTACCTCGTCGGCGAAGGCGGCGCGCTGAGCCGGATCGATGCGCCCAACTCGGCCAACAAGTCGGTGCACAAGGACTGGCTGGTACTGGAGCTGCGCGAGCCGTACGAAGCCGGTGGCAGGACCTTCCCGGCCGGCAGCCTGGTCGCCGCCAACTTCGACGCCTTCATGGCGGGCGGCCGCGACTTCACCGTGCTGTTCGAGCCGACCGACACCACCTCGCTGGCCGGCGTCACCGCCACCGCCAACCACCTCGTGCTCAACGTGCTGGAGGACGTCAAGAACGACCTGCGGGTGCTGACCCCGCCGGTCGACGGAAGCGGCGACTGGGCGCGCAGCGATTTTGCCGGCCAGCCCGAGGGCAGCGTTTCGGTGAGCGCGGTCGACCCCGACCACAGTGATGCCGTGTGGGTGCATGCCGACGGCTATCTCAGCCCGGCCACGCTGGCCATCGCCGAGGTCGGCCAGGCGCCGCAGGTGCTCAAGACCATGCCGGTGTTCTTCGACGCCAGCACCCACGAGGTCGACCAGTTCTTCGCCACCAGCAAGGACGGCACCCGCGTGCCGTACTTCATCGTCAAGCCGAAGGGCCTCGCGCTCGACGGCAGCACCCCGACGCTGCTGTACGGCTACGGCGGCTTCGAGATCTCGATGACGCCGGGCTACTCGGGCACCGTCGGCAAGGGCTGGCTGGAGAAGGGTGGCGTCTACGCGGTCGCCAACATCCGCGGCGGCGGCGAGTACGGCCCGCGCTGGCACCAGGCCGCGCTGAAGCAGAACCGCCACAAGGCCTACGAGGACTTCGCCGCGGTGGCGAAGGACCTGGTGGCGCGCAGGATCACCTCGGCGGACAAGCTCGGCATCCAGGGCGGCAGCAACGGTGGCCTGCTGATGGGCAACATGCTGACCCAGTACCCGGAGCTGTTCGGCGCGATCGTCGTGCAGGTGCCGCTGCTGGACATGCAGCGTTACCACAAGCTGCTGGCCGGCGCGTCGTGGATGGCCGAGTACGGCAACCCGGACAAGCCGGAGGAGTGGGCCTTCATCCAGACCTTCTCCCCGTACCACCTGTACACGCCGGGCAAGGACTACCCGCCGACGCTGTTCATGACCTCCACCCGCGACGACCGCGTCCACCCCGGCCACGCCCGCAAGATGATGGCGAAGATGCTCGAGGGCGGCGAGGACGTGCGCTACTACGAGAACATCGAGGGCGGCCACGGCGGTTCGGCCAACAACAAGCAGGCCGCGCACATGAGCGCACTGGCCTTCACCTTCCTGTGGAACCAGTTGAACGACTGAAGCAAACGACGGGCCGGCACATCGCCGGCCCGTTCCAGTTCCGCTGTAGGAGCGACGTGAGTCGCGACCTGTACATCGCTCCAACCCTAGGCGGGTCGCGACTCACGTCGCTCCTACGACGAGGCAATTCGCGGCACCACCCACCTGTTGCGCTTTCTATCCCCGGACCCCATCCCATGAAGCCCACCCTGCTGCTGGCCGCACTGATGACCCTTTCGACCCCGACCCTTGCCCAGGACCTGCCCGAACCGCCCGACGTCGAGAAGCGGCCGCACGTGGTCAAGGCGCCGCACGGGGCCGAGCGCCAGGACGAGTACTACTGGTTGCGCGACGACGACCGCAAGGATCCGGCGATGCTGGCCTACCTCAACGCCGAGAACGCCTACGCCGACGCGTACATGGCGCGCCTGAAGCCGCTCGAGGACCGCCTGTACGAGGAGATTGTCGGGCGCATCAAGCAGGACGACAGCTCGGTGCCGTACCGCGAACGCGGCTGGTGGTACTACAGCCGCTTCGAGACCGGCCAGGACTACCCGGTCTACGCCCGCCGCCAAGGGTCGATGGACGCCGCCGAGCAGGTGCTGCTGGACGTCAACACGATGGCCGCGGGCAAGGACTACTTCAACGTCGGCGACTGGGAAGTCAGCCAGGACAACCGCCTGCTGGCGTGGGCCGAGGACGACGTCGGTCGCCGCCAGTACGTCATCCGCGTCAAGGACATCGAGACGGGCGAAGTGCTCGACGACGTGATCCGCGGCGTGTCGGCCAACATCGTCTGGGCCGATGACAACCGCACCATCTTCTACGTCGAGAACGACCCGGAGACCCTCCTCACCGTGCGGGTGAAGAAGCACGTGCTCGGCACGCCGGCCAGCGCCGACGAGCTGGTCTACGAGGAGCATGACGACAGTTTCTACATGGGCATCGGCCGCACCCGCGATGACCGTTACATCTGCATCGGCGTGGAAAGCACGGTCTCGAGCGAGTCGCGCTGCGCGCCGGCCGCCGACCCGCGCGAGTTCACCGTGCTGGCCCCGCGCGAGCGCGACGTCGAGTACGACGCCGACCACCACAACGGCCGCTGGGTAATCCGCACCAACGCCGATGGTGCGGAGAACTTCAAGCTGATGACCGCGCCGAGCGATGCCACCTCGCGGGCGCAGTGGCAGGAATGGATCGCGCACGACGAGGACGTGTTCATCGATGGCTACGAGCTGTTCGACGGATTCACCGCGGTGGCCGAACGCTCCGGCGGCCTGGAGCGCCTGCGCCTGCTTCGCGGTGAAGTCGGCCAGCCCGACGCCAGCGCCGAGTACGTCAAGGCCGATGAACCGGCCTACTCGATGGGCCTGTCGGTCAATTCCGAACCCGACACCGACTGGTTGCGCTACAGCTACACCTCGCTGACGACCCCGGCGACCACCTACGAGCTCAACACGAAGACCGGCGAGCGCCGCCAGCTCAAGCAGCAGCCGGTGATCGGCTACGACCCGTCGAAGTACACCACCGAGCGGCTGTGGGCGACCGCGCGCGACGGCACCCGCGTGCCGGTCACGCTGGTCTACCGCAACGGCTTCGAGAAGGACGGCAGCGCGGCGATGCTGCAGTACGCCTACGGCAGCTACGGCAGCTCCACCGATCCCAACTTCAATCTCTCAGTGGTCAGCCTGCTCGACCGCGGCATGGTCTACGCGCTCGCGCACATCCGCGGCGGCCAGGAGATGGGGCGCAAGTGGTACGACGCCGGCAAGCTGCTCAACAAGAACAACACCTTCACCGACTTCATCGACGTCACCAAATACCTGGTCGAGCAGGGCTACGCCGCCCCGGACCGCGTGGCCGCTTACGGCGGCAGTGCCGGCGGCCTGCTGATGGGCGCCATCGCCAACATGTCGCCGCAGACCTACGACGTGATCCTGTCGCAGGTGCCGTTCGTCGACGTGGTCACCACCATGCTCGACGCCAGCATCCCGCTGACCACCAACGAGTACGACGAGTGGGGCAATCCCGAAACCAGCGTCGAGTCCTACGAGTACATGCTCGGCTACTCGCCGTACGACAACCTGTCCCGGCAGGCGTACCCGGCGACCTTCGTCGGCACCGGCCTGTGGGATTCGCAGGTCCAGTACTGGGAGCCGGCCAAGTACGTCGCCCGCCTGCGCGACCTGAATACCGGCAGCGAGCCGGTGCTGTTCCGCACCAACATGGACGCCGGCCACGGCGGCAAGTCCGGGCGGTTCCGGCGCTACCGCGAGCAGGCCGAGATGTACGCGTTCATGCTCGACCGGCTGGACGTGGCCGAGCCCGCGCGCTGAGCACTCCTACAATGGCGGGATGACCGATCCCGCCCCCACGCCGCCACCGTCCCGCCTGCGCTGGGCCTGGTGGCTGCTGGCGTGGGCCAGCCTCGGGCTCGGCCTGCTGGGGGTTGCGCTGCCGGGGCTGCCGACGGTGCCGTTCATCCTGCTGTCGGCCTACGCCGCCGCGCGTGGCTCGAAGCGGCTGCATGGCTGGCTGCTGGCGCACCGGCAGTTCGGCCCGATGATCCGGGACTGGCAGCGCCACGGCGCGGTGTCGCGCCGGGCCAAGTGCTTCGCGGTGGCGGCGATGGCGGTGTGCTCGGCGGTGCTGCTGGTTGCGGCGCCGCACGCGTGGATGGCGGCGGTCGGCATCGGCGTGATGGCGGTGGTCGGGGCGTGGCTGTGGACGCGGCCGGAACCGCCGGCCGGATGAGCTTCGCAGTGCGCGGTGCCGCGGATACACTGCGGCGATGAACGCACGACACGCCCTGCTACTGATCGCGCTGCCGCTGGCCCTGGCCGGCTGCGGAAACAAGGGACCGCTGGTGATGCCAGGACCCGCCGAGGAGGAAGCGCCGGTGACCCCGGCCGATACCGTCCCGGTCGAGACCGACGTCCCGGACACGATGCCGGCCGAGGAGCCCGCCGTCGATCCCGCACTCGATCCCATTCCGATCGACCCGGCCACCGTGCCCGCCGCCGATGGCGGGGACGACGCCGACGGCAATGGTTGAACCCGCCGCGGGCCTGCGATTCAGCAAGATGCACGGGGCGGGCAACGATTTCGTCGTGCTCGACCTGCGGTCCGATGCCACCCCCCCGTCGGCGGTGCTGTGCCGCGCCATGGCGGACCGCCATACCGGCGTGGGTTGCGACCAGATCCTCACCATCGAGGCGCCGCGCGCGGCGGGCTCGGTGGCCAGCTACCGGATCTGGAACGCGGACGGCTCCTCGTCGCAGCAGTGCGGCAACGGCGCGCGCTGCGTCGCGGCCTGGCTGGTGCGTGACGGTGCCGCCGCCGGCAACCGGTTCACCATCGACAGCCCGGCCGGCAGCCACGCGGTGGAGCGCCTGCCCGACGGCTACCGGGTCGAGATGGGGGTGCCGGCGTTCGAGCCGGCGCGCGTCCCGCTGCAGGGTTTCGACGGGCCCCGCGATCCCTACGTGCTCGCCACCGGCGGCTCGATCGTCGGGTTCGGCGCGGTGTCGATGGGTAATCCGCATGCGGTGGTCGAGGTGGACGACGTCGCCACCGCCGCGGTCGAGTCGATGGCGCGGCTGCTGCAGGGCCACGTGGCGTTCCCGGAATCGGTCAACGTCGGCTTTGCCCGGGTCGAGTCGCGCGACCGCATCCGCCTGCGCGTACACGAGCGCGGCGTCGGCGAGACGCTCGCCTGCGGCAGCGGTGCATGCGCGGCGGCGGTGGTGATGATGCGTCGCGGCAAGGTCGACCGCGAGGTCGAGGTCGCACTGCCGGGCGGCACGCTGCGGATCGGCTGGGCCAACGATGCGGCCATGGTCACGATGACCGGGCCGGCGGAATTCGTGTTCGAAGGAGAATGGATCGCATGACTGCCACCACCGAGAAGCTCGGCGCGCACGAAGTCGCTGCCTGGCTGCGTCGCCACCCGTCGTTCCTGCAGCAGTTCCCCGACCTGGCACTGACGTTGGTGGTGCCGCGCGAGGAGGGCAAGGCGTCGTCGCTGGCGAGCTACCAGCTGGAAGTCCTGCGCGACAAGAACCGCGAGCTCAACCGGCGCCTGCACGAGCTGTTCGGCAACGCGCAGGAGAACGAGCGGCTGGCGGTGCGCACGCACCAGTTGTCGCTCGCGCTCATGCGCCAGGACAGCGCCGCCGGCACCGTGCAGGCGATGGCCGCGAGCCTGGCGGAGGACTTCAACGGCGACCGGGTGCGTCTGGTGCTGTTCCACCCGGTCGAAGGCCTGGAGGACGCCGAATGGCTGCAGGTGATCGACGCGGATGACGCGCGGCTGGCGCCTTTCCGGGACTGCCTGTCCGATGGCGAACCGCTGTGCGGGCGGCTGCAGCCCGACAAGCACGCGTTCCTCTACGGCGAGCAGGCCGGGCAGGTGCAGTCGACGGCGCTGCTGCCGTTGCCGGGCGTGGGCCTGGTGGCGGTAGGCAGCAGTGAGCCGAACCGGTTTTTCCCGGGCATGGGAACGCTGTTCCTGCGGATGATGGGCGAGTCGCTGGCGACGGCGCTCGCGCGGTTTGAAGGCCGTGACCACGCCGGTTGAGGATTTCCTCGCGCACCTCGCCGTCGAACGGCGGGTCTCGGCGCACACGCTCGATGCGTATCGGCGCGACCTGGCCGCACTGTCGCAGTGGGCCGACAGCCACGGGGACGACGTGTCGTCGTTGCAGTCCGAACAGCTCCGTGGCTTCGTCGCCGCCGAACACCGGCGCGGGCTCTCGCCCAAGAGCCTGCAGCGGCGGTTGTCTGCCTGCCGCAGCTTTTACGCCTGGCTGCTGAAGCGGGGGCGCATCGCGGCCAGCCCGGCGGCCGGCATCCGCGGCCCCAAGGCCCCGCGCAAGCTGCCACAGGTGCTCGACCCCGACGAGGCCGCGGCGCTGGTCGAGGTGCCGACCGACGTCCCGCTCGGCCTGCGCGACCGCGCACTGCTGGAGTTGTTCTATTCGTCCGGGCTGCGCCTGTCGGAGCTGTGCGGACTGCGCTGGCGCGACCTCGCGCTCGACGACGGGCTGGTGACGGTGCTCGGCAAGGGCGCCAGGCAGCGCAGCGTACCGATCGGTTCGCACGCGCGCCGGGCGCTGGCCGAATGGCGGGCATCGAACGGGGCGACGGCGGACGCGCCGGTATTCCCCGGCCGCAACGGGCCGATCACCCCGCGCGCGGTGCAGTACCGGTTGCGCCAGCTGGCCCAGCGGCAGGGCCTGTTCAAGCGCGTGCATCCGCACCTGCTGCGGCACAGCTTCGCCAGCCACATCCTCGAGTCGTCGGGCGACCTGCGCGGGGTGCAGGAGCTGCTCGGCCACGCGGACATCGCGACCACCCAGATCTACACGCACCTGGATTACCAGCACCTGGCGAAGGTCTACGATGCGGCGCATCCAAGGGCGAAGCGGAAGAGCTGACGGTCCGATCCGAGCTGCCGTAGGAGTTGCTTGAGCCACGATCCGGCAGTCGTCCGCCCCGCGCCGGTTCCACGATCGCGGCTGAAGCCGCTCCTGCAACGGCACTCCGCACACGGCGGATGCCCCACTTGCGAGCCGCATCGGCCATCCCCATCCATGGGGTTCGACCACCGGAGGCCCGCATGGACCCCAGCCACAACCCCCACGTCTTCCACGCCACCACGATCGTCTCGGTGCGGCGCGACGGCCGCGTCGCGGTCGCCGGCGACGGCCAGGTGACCCTTGGCAACACGGTGATGAAGGCCAACGCGCGCAAGATCCGCCGGCTCGGCAAGGACGGGCAGGTGATCGCCGGGTTTGCCGGCGCCGCGGCCGATGCATTCACCCTGTTCGAGCTGTTCGAGGCCAAGCTGTCCAAGCACGGCCAGCTGACCCGCGCTGCGGTCGAGATGGCCAAGGACTGGCGCACCGAACGCCGGCTCGGGAAGCTCGAGGCGTTGCTTGCGGTCGCAGACCGCGAGACCTCGCTCGTCATCAGCGGCACCGGCGACGTGATCGAGCCCGACGACGGCATCATCGCGATCGGCTCCGGCGGCATGTATGCGCTGTCGGCCGCGCGCGCGCTGATGGCGCACACGCAACTTGACGCGAAGACCATGGCAACCGAGGCGATCCGAATCGCCGGCGAGGTCTGCATCTACACCAACGGCAACGTCGTCGTCGAAGAGCTCTGATCCCATGGCCAAAACACCCGACACCTCCAACGCCACCATGACCCCGCGCGAGATCGTGCAGGCGCTCGACACCCACATCGTCGGCCAGCAGGACGCCAAGCGCGCGGTCGCGATCGCGCTGCGCAACCGCTGGCGCCGTGCGCAGCTCGATGACGAGCTGCGCAACGAGGTCATGCCCAAGAACATCCTGATGATCGGCCCCACCGGCGTCGGCAAGACCGAGATCGCGCGCCGGCTGGCGACGCTGGCCAACGCACCGTTCGTCAAGGTCGAGGCGACCCGCTTCACCGAGGTCGGCTACGTCGGCAAGGACGTCGAGCAGATCATCCGTGACCTCGCCGACACCGCGGTCAAGCTGTACCGCGAACAGGCCAAGCAGAAGGTCCGCACCCAGGCCGAGGAGCGCGCCGAGGATCGCATCCTCGACGCGCTGCTGCCGGGCCGCGAGCGTGCGCCGACCGGCTTCGGCTTTGGCGCCGCGGGGCAGGCCACCACCACCGTCGACATCGGCGCCGAGCCGTCCGCGCGCGAATCCGAGACCCGTCTCAAGCTGCGCCGCCAGCTGCGCGCCGGCGAGCTCGACGAGCGCGAGATCGAGATCGAAACCGCGATCAACGTTGGCGTCGACATCATGGCCCCGCCTGGCATGGAGGAGATGGGCCAGCAGCTGCGGCAGATGTTCTCGCAGGTGGCCGGCGGCAAGACCCACAAGCGCACGATGACGATCAAGGCCGCGCGCCCGCAGCTGATCGAGGAAGAGGCCGGCAAGCTTGTCAACGAGGACGACGTGCGCGAAGCCGCGATCGAGGCCTGCGAGCAGCACGGCATCGTCTTCATCGACGAGATCGACAAGGTCGCCAAGCGCGGCGAGAACGTCGGCGGTGGCGATGTCAGTCGCGAAGGCGTGCAGCGCGACCTGCTGCCGCTTGTGGAAGGCTCGACCGTGTCGACCAAGTACGGGTCGATCAAGACCGACCACATCCTGTTCATTGCGTCGGGCGCGTTCCACCTCGCCAAGCCGAGCGACCTGATCCCAGAGCTGCAGGGCCGCTTCCCGATCCGGGTGGAACTGGGCGCGCTGAGCAAGGACGACTTCGTCCGCATCCTCACCGAGCCGAAGGCCGCACTCACGACCCAGTACGTGGAGCTGCTGCGCACCGAAGGCGTCGGGCTGCGCTTCACCGATGATGCGGTCGAGCGTATTGCCGAGATTGCCGCCACCGTCAACGAACGCCAGGAAAACATCGGCGCGCGCCGCCTGCATACCGTGCTCGAGCGACTGCTCGACGCGCTGAGCTACGCCGCGCCGGACCGCGGCGGCGAGTCGGTCACGATCGACCGCGCCTATGTCGACGAGCACCTGGGCGAGCTCGTGGAGGACCCGGATCTGAGTCGGTACATCCTCTGACCGGTCGGCGAAATTCCCGTAGGAGCGGCTTCAGCCGCGACCGGGGAGCGATTCACGTGGCAGGCCTGCCCACGCCGATCCCGACCCTTCGGGAATACCTGCGATCCGGTGCGATAATCGCCACATGAGCGACCAGACCCCGCGCAACGACCATCACGCCACCACCCACTTCGGCTTCCGCGACGTCCCCACCGGGGACAAGCAGAAGCTGGTCGGGCAGGTATTCTCCTCGGTCGCAGGCAGCTACGACCTGATGAACGACCTGATGTCGCTGGGCATCCACCGGGTCTGGAAGCGCTACTTCGTCGCCACCGCCCAGGTGCGCCGCGGCGACCGGGTGCTCGACCTGGCCGGCGGCACCGGCGACATCGCGTTGCTGCTCAAGGATCGGGTCGGCGATACCGGCTCGATCGTGCTGGGTGACATCAATGGCGACATGCTGCGGGTCGGGCGCGACCGCATGGTGGACCGCGGCAAGGTCGCGGGCTTCGAGTACGTGCAGATGAACGCCGAGGCGCTGCCGTTCCCGGATGCCAGCTTCGACCTGGTCACGATCGCGTTCGGCCTGCGCAACGTCACCGACAAGGACGCCGCGCTGCGCGAGATGCACCGCGTGCTCAAGGTTGGCGGGCAGGCGCGGGTGCTGGAGTTCTCCGAAGTGACGCAGGACTGGTTCAAGCCGATCTACGACTTCCATTCGTTCAAGGTGCTGCCTCGGTTGGGCAAGCTGTTCGCGGGTGACGCCTACAGCTACCAGTACCTCGCCGAGAGCATCCGCAAGCACCCGCCGCAGGACGAGCTGAAGGCGATGATGGGCGCGGCCGGTTTCGCGCGCGCCGGCTATCGCAACCTGTCGGGCGGCATCGTCGCTATCCACACCGGCTACAAGGCCTGACGACACCGCCAGACGCGGCACTTCGCCGGCCCGTCGCGGCGGCGCTACACTCGACGGCTCACCTGTAACCGTGGGTCCGACATGCGTTCTTCGATCATGACTTTGTGCCTGGTTGGCGCCACCGCGCTGGCCGGCTGCGCGCGCGATGCCGCGCCGCCCGCCGACACCGCCGCTACGCCGGAAGGCACCCCGGCAGCCACCGCACCCGCCGCGCACTTCGACCAGCATTCCTACGCCGAGCCGGGCAAGGTCCGTATCGAGGACCTCGCGCTGGCGCTTGCGGTGGACTTCGAGCAGAAGCAGTTGTCGGGCAGTGCGACCTACACGCTCGACTGGGTCGATCCGGAAGCGACGCAGCTGGTGCTCGATACCCGTGACCTGACCATCGAAAAGGTCGTAGGCGAGCGTGCGGACGGCAAGTGGGCGGATCTCGAGTACACCCTGGCCGACGCGCAGCCACCGCTGGGCAGCAAGCTGACGATCGAGGCGCCGCAGCGCAGTGAGCGCATCCGCGTCACCTACCGCACCGCACCGCAGGCGTCCGGCCTGCAGTGGCTGACCCCGGCGATGACGGAAGGTGGCGAGCAGCCCTTCATGTTCAGCCAGTCGCAGCAGATCCACGCGCGTTCGTGGGTGCCGTTGCAGGACACGCCGCAGGTACGCTTCACCTACACCGCGCACGTGACCAGCCCCGAGGACGTGATGGTGCTGATGAGCGCCGACAACGACCCGGACGCAGAGCGTGACGGCGACTACCGCTTCGAGATGCCGCAGCCGATCCCGTCGTACCTGCTGGCGATCGCCGCCGGCGACCTCGTGTTCGAACCGATCAGCGAGCGCAGTGGCGTGTGGGCCGAGCCGGCGATGGTCGAGAAGGCTGCCGCCGAGTTCGCCGACACCGAGAAGATGATCGAGGTCACCGAGGAGCTGTACGGCCCGTACCGCTGGGGCCGCTACGACATGCTGGTGCTGCCGCCGTCGTTCCCGTACGGAGGCATGGAGAACCCGCGCCTGAGCTTTATCACCCCGACCGTGATCGTCGGCGACAAGTCGCTGGTCTCGCTGATCGCACACGAGCTGGCGCACAGCTGGTCGGGCAACCTGGTCACCTTCGTCACGCCCAACCACGGCTGGCTCAACGAGGGCGTGACCAGCTACGTCGAGAACCGCATCGTCGAGGCGCTGTACGGCAAGGAGCGCGCCGACATGGAGACCGCGATCGCCCGCAACGCGCTGCGCGAGGGCATCGAAGAGATGTCGGACGCGGCGCAGTCGCTGGCGATCCGTCCGGGCGTGGAGCCGGCGGTGGACGCCGACGGCAGCGAGGTCGCGTACGACAAGGGCGCATGGTTCCTGTCGTTCCTGGAGCAGCGTTTCGGCCGCGACGTGTTCGACCCGTTCCTGCGCGGCTACTTCGACCACTTCGCCTTCCAGGGCATCGACAGCCAGACCTTCATCGACTACGCGAAGGACAACCTGCTGGCCAAGCACCCCGGCAAGGTGACCGAGGCGGAGCTGGAGCAGTGGATCTATGAGCCCGGCATCCCGGACTCGGCGCCGGAGGTCAGCTCGCCGCGCTTCGATGCCGTCGACACCGCGCGCAAGGCGTGGCTGGACGGCGGCGAACTGCCGGCCACGTCCGTCACCGACGCGTGGACAACGCAGGAGTGGGTGCACTTCGTCGAGGGCATGCCCGAGACGCTGCCGGTCGACCGCCTGGCCGCGCTCGACAAGGCGTATGCCTTTACCGGCACGGCGAACGGTGAGATCGCCCAGCGCTGGTACCCGCTGGCCGTGCGCAGCGGTTACGGCGAGGCCAACGAGGCGATTGCCGAGTTCCTCCAGCGCGTCGGCCGCCGCAAGCTGATCATGCCGACCTACGACGCCCTGGTGAAAACGCCGGAAGGCCTGGCGCTGGCCGAGAAGGTCCTGGCCGACGCACGCGCCGGCTACCACCCGATCACCACCGGCTCGGTCGACGCGGTGATCGCCAAGGCCAAGGGTGAGGAAGCGGCCGCGCAGGCCGATTGATCCCGCTGCCTGCACCACCACGCGGCCGCCTCCGGGCGGCCGCGTTGTTTTCCGGTACCGCGGTGGCCCCCTGTAGGAGCGGCTTCAGCCGCGATGGAAAAACAGGCGCCGGCGAGGTTCAATGATCGCGGCTGAAGCCGCTCCTACAATGGGCCGGTCCAAAGCGAGGAAGCGCCCGATGAAGATCCAGGTCACGTTGCTGTCTGCCGCGCTGGCGCTTGCCGCCTGCCAGCCCGCCGCCGATCCGGAGGCGCAGCGTGCGGCGCAGGCCGCCGCGCAGGAAAAGGCGGCCGACGCCATGGCGCAGCAGTTCGACGAGCAGTTCGCCGCCGGCAACTGGAGCCTGGCCAAGGCCCACGGTGACGTGCTCGTGGCCGAGTACCCCAACAGCGAGGCCGCCGCCCGCATCCAGGCGCAGCACGCCGAAGCGTCGGAAAAGGCGATCGAGCAGAGCGAAGCGGCGCGGATGGAGGCGCTGTGGGCGTACCAGAGCGAACCGGTCGGCACGAAGCAGCAGCTGTCCGCGGCGATCTACGCGAAGGAGAACGTCGAGACCGACGGCGCCACGCCACGCCCGGTCCGGCTGATCTTCCGTGACCACCCCGAATGGGGCGACAGCGCCTACCTGACGCTCGAAGCGGGCGACTTCGACTGTTACCGCGGATGCCGTGTGGGCGTTACCGTCGATGATGGCGAGCCGCGGCGGATGGCCGCGAGCCGGCCCGACACCGACGAGGCGATCGCCATGTTCATTGAGGACGAGGCCGCGTTGTGGAAACTCGCCGGCCAGGCCACCACGCTGTCGGTCGAGTTCCCGGTCAAGGCCGGTGGCACCCGCACGGCGGTGTTCGAGGTCGGCGGCCTTGAGCCCTCGAAGCTGCCCGACTGGAACTGACGCTGCGCCCTGTAGGAGCGGCTTCAGCCGCGATCGGAAGATACCCGCAGTATCGATTCCGATCGCGCCTTAACCCGCTGCTGCGGTTTCCATCACGCAGCGACACCCTCGCCGGCGTAGCCTCGAATTCCCGCCTGCGGAGGCCGCTGCCATGCTTGCGCCACGCCTGCACCACTTCCTCGACGAGCGCCACGTCCCGTACGAAACCCTCACCCACGCCCGCACCATCACCGCCCAGGAAACCGCCAACGCGGCACAGATCGGCAGCCGCCACTTCGCCAAGACCGTGATGGTCAAGGTGGACGGCGCACTGGCAATGGTGGTGATGCCGGCCGCGTACCGCACCGACCTGGCGCGGCTGTCGCGCGCGCTGGATGGCGCGTCGGTCGAACTGGCGAGCGAGTCCGAGTTCCGCGATGCGTTCCCTGACTGCGAGGTCGGCGCGATGCCGCCGTTCGGCAACCTCTACGGCATGCCGGTGTACGCCGACACGCGCCTGTCGGGCGAAGAGCAGATCGCGTTCAATGCGGGCACCCACACCGACCTGGTGAAGATGCCCTACGCGGAGTTCGAGCAGCTGGCCCGGCCGCGGATGCTGCACCTGGCCCAGGTGATGTAGCCCCGCGCCACACGGTCAGATCGCGTGGCCGAACTGTTCCTTGTACTGCGCGGCGAACGTGGCGTAGTCGAACTGCTGGTTCTGGGTGCCGGGATGCTCGACCTTGAGCGCACCCATCAGCGACGCCATGCGGCCGCTGGTGGCGAGGTCGTCGCCGCGCATCAGGCCGAACATCAGGCCGGCGCGGTAGGCGTCGCCGCACCCGGTCGGGTCGACGATCTGGCGCTCGCGCGCCGGCGGGATCGCGATGGTCTCGCCGCCGGTGTGGATCTCCGAACCGCGCGGCCCGCGCGTGGTGATGTAGGCCTTCACGCGCGAGGCGATCTGCGCCTCGTCCCAGCCGGTGCGCTCCTGCAGCAGGTTGGATTCGTAGTCGTTGACGACCACGTAGTCGGCCTGCTCGATGAAGTGGCGGAACTCCTCGCCATTGAACAGCGGCATCGCCTGGCCGGGATCGAAGATGAAGGGGATGCCGGCCTCGGCGAACTCGGTCGCGTTCTGCAGCATCGCCTCGCGGCCGTCCGGGGCAACGATGCCGAAGCTGACGCCCTCGACCTCGCGCACGTGGTTGCGGTGGCTTTCCATCATCGCGCCCGGATGGAAGGCGATGATCTGGTTGTTGTCCAGGTCGGTGGTGATAAACGCCTGGGCGGTGAACAGCTCGGGCAGCTCGCGCACCTGGTCCAGGCGGATGCCCTTGCTGACGAACCACTCGCGATAGGGTCCGAAATCCTGGCCGACGGTCGCCATCGGAATCGGGTCGGCGCCCAGCAACTTGAGGTTGTAGGCGATGTTGCCCGCGCAGCCACCGAACTCGCGCCGCATCCGCGGCACCAGGAACGAGACGTTCAGGATGTGCACCTTGTCCGGCAGGATGTGGTTCTTGAACTGGTCCTGGAACACCATGATGGTGTCGTAGGCCAGCGAGCCGCAGATCAGGGCAGACATCGGTATTCACACTCCGGGGTTGAGCCGGCCGGGTCGGGCGGGCACATGCGGGTCGGGCGCGGGGCGCGCGGGAGGGGGAGGCCGGGCGGCGTCCGCCGGCTAGGTTACCGGCCGGGGCTCCCGACGGCCAGCGCGGCAAGCTGTGACGGGCGTCGCGTGGGCGACGGCACGGGGCAGAAGGTGCCCGGCCGCGGCCGTTTTTCTGTTGCCCGGGCGGGGGGGCGTTGCTAGGCTAGCCGATCGCTCCCGGCATCCTTCCCACGGCCCATTCGACGATGTTCAAGAAGTTTCGCGGCATGTTCTCCAATGACCTGTCCATCGACCTGGGCACGGCCAACACCCTGATCTATGTCCGCGGGCAGGGAATCGTCCTGAACGAGCCGTCGGTGGTCGCCGTCCGGCAGGACCGCCTGATCGGCGGCAACCGCTCGGTCGCCGCGGTCGGCACCGAGGCCAAGCAGATGCTGGGCCGCACCCCGGGGCACATCACCACGATCCGGCCGATGAAGGACGGCGTCATCGCCGACTTCACCTACACCGAGGAGATGCTCAAGCACTTCATCCGCAAGGTGCACAAGAGCCGCTTCCTGCGGCCGAGCCCGCGGGTGCTGGTGTGCGTGCCGTGCGGTTCGACCCAGGTCGAGCGCCGCGCGATCAAGGAATCGGCCGAGGAGGCCGGCGCGCGCGAGGTCTACCTGATCGAGGAGCCGATGGCCGCGGCGATCGGCGCCGGCATGCCGGTCACCGAAGCGCGCGGCTCGATGGTGGTCGACATCGGCGGTGGCACCACCGAGGTCGCGGTGATCGCGCTCAACGGCATCGTCTACTCGGCCTCGGTCCGGATCGGTGGCGACCGCTTCGACGAGTCGATCATCGCCTACGTGCGCCGCACCTACGGCACCCTGATCGGCGAGGCGACCGCCGAGCGGGTCAAGATGCAGCTCGGCTGCGCCTATCCGCAGGAAGACAACGGCAGCATGGAAGTGACCGGCCGCAACCTGGCCGAAGGCGTGCCGAAGATGATCACGATCACCGCCAACGAGGTGCTCGAGGCGCTGCGTGAGCCGCTGGCCGGCATCGTTACCGCGATCAAGCTGGCGCTCGAGCAGACCCCGCCGGAGCTGGGCGCGGACGTCGCCGAGCGCGGCATCGTGCTCACCGGCGGCGGCGCGATGCTGCGCGACCTGGACCGGCTGATCAGCGAGGAGACCGGCCTGCACGTCCAGGTCGCCGACGACCCGCTGACCTGCGTCGCCCGCGGTGGTGGCCGCGCGCTGGAACTGGTGGACATGCACGGCAACGAGTTCTTCGCGCCGGAATAATCGCTGTAACCGGGGAACCCTGACCGTGCCCAGTTACGCCGGTCCCACCACGCCCAACCGCGGCGGCGATGTCGCCGGCACCCTGCGGCTGCTGGCGTACCTGAGCCTGGCGCTGGTGCTGGTGGTGCTGGACCACCGCGGCGGCTGGCTCAATCAGGCCCGGCAACAGGTATCGCTGCTGGTGCAGCCGTTGTGGATGGTGGCCGGCTGGCCCGGGCAGATGGCCCGCACCCTGTACGACGACGCCGGCACGCTGGCGCAGCTGACCGAGGAGAACGAGCGGCTGCGCAACGAGCTGCTGCTCAACAGCGCCCGGATCACACGCCTGCAGACGCTGGCGGTCGACAACGAACGCCTGCGCGGACTGCTGGGCGCCGCCCGGCGCGGCAACCTCGACGTACAGCTGGCGCCGATCCTCGACATCGACCTCGACCCGACCCGCCAGCGGCTCGTGCTGGACGCCGGCGGCAGCCACGGCGTGCAGGTCGGGCAGAGCGTGATCGACGCCGGCGGCCTGGTTGGCCAGGTGATCGAATCCCGGCCGATGCACGCCACGGTGCTGCTGCTGACCGACCCGTCGCACGCGGTGCCGGTCGCGGTGACGCGCAGCGGCGTGCGGCTGGTGGCCTACGGCAACGGCCGCGCCGACATGCTGAGCCTGCCCGGCATCCCGCTGTCGACCGACATCAAGGTCGGCGACCGGTTGGTCACCTCGGGCCTGGGCGGGCGGTTCCCGGCGGGCTTCCCCGTCGGGACGATCGTCTCGCTGAAGCCCGACGACAGCCGCGCGTTCCTGGTGGGCGAGGTGCGGCCGGCCGCCAGCCTCGACCGTGGCCGCGACGTGCTGCTGCTGCGCAGCGTGCCGGCGCCCCCACTGGAGGCGGCGGAAGCGTCGTCGCCCGCCGCCGAAGCATCGCCGGACGACGCATCGCCGACCGAAGCGGCGCCGAGCGACGCAACGCCGCCCGACGCAACACCTGCGGCCCAGGCGCCTCCGGCCGAAGGTGCCCGCCCGTGACACGCCAGCGCAAAGCCTGGCTGTTGCCCGCCAGCGTGGTGGTCGCGCTGCTGCTCGGCCTGTTGCCGCTGCCCGCCTCGCTGCTGCCGCTGCGGCCGTACTGGCTGGCGCTGGTGGTCGCCTACTGGGTGATCGAGGATCCCGACCGCGCCGGCCTGGGCTTCGCCTTCATCGTCGGCGTGCTGGCAGACCTGGTGTTCGGCAGCCTGCTGGGCGAGCAGGCGCTGCGGCTGGTGGTGATGGCCTTCATCCTGCAGCGCTTCCGTGCCCGGATCCGCTTCTTCCCGATGTCGCAGCAGGCGCTGGCGATCGGCGGCCTGCTGTTGAACGACCGCATCGTGACCGCCGGCCTGCACATCGCGCTGGGTATCCAGCCGTTGCCGACCATGTTCTGGCTGGCACCGCTGACCGGCATGCTGCTGTGGCCGCCGGTGTTCGTGCTGCTGGACGCACTGCGCCTGGGCCACTGGCGGAGGCGCTGAGGTGCGTCGACCGCGCCGCCTGCTCAAGAACACCGCGGCCGAAGCCGGGCAGTTCCGGCGCCGCGCCATGCTCGCCTTCCTCGGCGTGGTGGTGGCGCTGGCCGGGCTGGCGCTGTGGTACTTCCGCCTTCAGGTCTGGCAGTACGAGGACTACGCCACCCGCTCCGAGCAGAACCGCGTCAAGCTGGTGCCGGTGGTGCCGGGGCGTGGCCTGATCTACGACCGCGACGGCCGGATCCTGGCCGACAACGTGCCGGCGTTCCGGCTCGAGGTCACCATGAACGAGGCCGGCGACCCGGACCAGTGGCTGCCGGCACTGTCGCGCATCATCGCGCTGACGCCGGAGGAGATCGCCGCGTTCCACGAGGCGCGCACGGCGACCCGCAGCTTCAAGCCGGTCCCGCTGAAGATGCGCATCACCCCGGAGGAGGCCGCGCGCTTTGCGGTCGACCGCTGGCGCTACCCGGGCGTGGAGATCGTCTCCTACCTCAATCGTCGTTACCTCCACGGTGAACTCTTCGCCCACGTGATCGGTTACGTCTCACGGGTCGACGCCGAGGACGTGAAGGCGATGGGCGACGACATCGCAAACTTCAGCCATACCGGCAAGACGGGCCTGGAGCGCTCCTACGAGGACGTGCTGCGCGGGCGGATCGGTTTCGAGAAGGTCGAGACCAATGTCGAAGGCCGGCCGATGGGGCTGGTGGGCCGGGTGCCCGCAACCCCCGGCGCCGACCTGCGGCTGTCGATCGACCTCGACCTGCAGCGGGCGATGGTGGCCGCGTTCGGCGAGGCTGACGGGTCGGCGGTGGCGATCGATCCGCGCGACGGGCAGGTGCTGGCGATGGTCAGCAAGCCGTCCTACGACACCAACCTGTTCGTCAACGGCATCTCGCAGGCCGACTACGACGCGCTGCTCAACAACCCGTCGCGGCCGCTGTACAACCGCAACGTGCTGGGTGGCGGACCGCCGGGTTCGACGGTCAAGCCGATGGTGGCGCTCGCGGGACTGGACAGCGGGCTGCGCACACCGTCCGACCGGACCTTCTCCAGCGGCGAATTCTTCATCCCCGGACAGCGCCGCGGCTACCGCGACTCGCACCGTGGCGGCCATGGCTGGACCGACCTGCGCGACTCGATCGCGCAGTCGGTCAACACCTACTACTACAAGCTCGCGCTCGACATGGGCATCGACAAGCTGGCCGGCTACATGCATCGCTACGGCTTCGGCGAATCCACCGGGATCGACCTGCTGGGCGAGAACAGCGGCGTGGTGCCGTCGCGCGACTACAAGCGGAAGGTCAGCACCGAGCCGTGGTACCCGGGCGAGACGGTCATCGCCGGCATCGGTCAGGGGTACTGGATCGCCACCGCGCTGCAGCTGGTGCGCGCGACCGGCGCGATCGCCAATGGGGGCCGGTTGAACGAGCTCCGCCTGGTCGAGGCGCGCCGCGACGGCTACCGCGAGCCGTGGCGTGAATTGCCCGACATTGCCGGTGAACCGATCACCGACAACCCGGCGCACCTGCGGGCGGTGCACGAAGGCATGGTGGCCACCGTCAACGGACCACGCGGCACCGCGCGCGCTGCCGGGGCGGGCGCGCCGTACACGATTGCCGGCAAGACCGGCACCGCCCAGCGCTCCAGTCGCAAGGGCAACATCAGCGCCGACCCGCGCTCGCTGCCCTACCACCTGCGGCACACCGCGCTGTTCATCGGGTACGCGCCGGCCGAGGATCCGACGATCGCGGTCGCGGTCGTGGTCGAGCACGGCGGTTACGGCGGCAGCGCGGCGGCGCCGATCGCCCGGGCGGTGTTCGACGCCTGGCTGCTGGGCAAGATGCCCGAAGGGTTCGACGATGTCGCCCGGCCGCCGTTGCCCGGCGCCGGCGCAGCGGACGGCGAAGCGGTGGAAGCGGGAGACCCCACGCCATGAACGTCATCCTGCGCTGGCTGCTCGACCTGCTGTTCCGGCTGGTACGCACGCTCGACCTGCCACTGCTGGCCGCGCTTGCCGCGCTGATGGCGATCGGGCTGGCGGTGCTCTACAGCGCCGGCGGCCAGTCGACGTCGCTGGTGGTCGCCCAGGGCGCCCGCTTCGGCGTCGGGCTGGCGGCGATGTGGGGGCTGTCGCGCCTGCCGCCGACCCAGCTGCGCAACTGGACCCCGCTGGTCTACGGCGCCTCGTTGCTGCCACTGGTCGCGGTGCTGCTGGTCGGCGAGGGCCGCCACGGGGCGCACTGGATCAACCTGGGCGTGTTCTATTTCCAGCCCTCGGAGCTGCTCAAGCTGAGCCTGCCGATGATGGTGGCCTGGTACCTCAACACCCAGCCGCTGCCGCCGCGCCTGGGCACCGTGCTGATTGCCGCGGTGCTGATCGGTGCGCCGACCGGTTTGATCCTGCTGCAACCCGACTTCGGCACGGCGATGCTCGTCGGCATCAGCGGCGCGTTCGTGCTGTACCTGGCCGGGCTGTCGTGGTGGTGGTTCGGCGCGGCGATCGGCGGGGTGGCCGCAGTCGCACCGGTTGCCTGGTTCTGGCTGCTGCGCCCCTACCAGAAGGACCGCATCCTGACCTTCCTGGACCCCGAGTCCGATCCGCTGGGCGCGGGCTGGAACATCATCCAGAGCAAGATCGCGATCGGTGGCGGCGGCCTGACCGGCAAGGGCTGGGGCGAGGGCACCCAGGCCCACCTGAACTACATCCCGGAGCACACCACCGACTTCATCTTCGCCGTGCTCAGCGAGGAGTTCGGCTGGGTCGGCGTGGCGGTGACGCTGGCCCTGTACCTGTTCGTGGTCGGGCGGTGCCTGTGGATCGCCGCCGACGCGCGCGATGGCTATTCACGGCTGGTGGCCGGCGCGCTGGGGCTGGCCTTCTGTGTGTACGTGGTGGTCAACGGCGGGATGATCGCCGGGCTGCTGCCGGTGGTCGGGGTGCCTATGCCGCTGCTGAGCTACGGCGGTACGTCGGCGGTATCGCTGCTGGCCGGGTTGGGCGTGGTCATGGCGGTGCGCGCACACCGGCCGGTGCACGGACACTGACCGGCGCTCATGAACGACAACACAACCTGACTCGCATCCGGCGCAGCGGCGTCACGCGGTTTTGACCCTTCCGAACAAGTGCTAACCTCGCGGCGATGACCCGAAACCTCGCCAGCCGCGCCCTGCTTTGTGCGCTCCCGCTCGCGTTGGTGGCCTGCGCCACGCAGACCCCGCCGTCGCCCCCCCCGCAACCGGAACAGCCGGCCGCCGTCGAGCCTGCCGCGCCGCCGGCGCCGCCCGCGGTGTCGACCGCGCAGCCGCTGGAGGTCGCCAAGGCCGAGTTCATCAGCACGACGTCGGCCCGCTACGGCATCGACCCGGTCGAAATCGCCCAGGTCCTGGCCCAGGCCGAAATCCGCGACAGCATCATCAATGCCATGTCGCGTCCGGCCGAAGCCAAGCCGTGGAGCGCTTACCGGCCGATCTTCATCACCCAGGCGAGGATCAACGCCGGACAGGCGTTCCTGGCGCAGCATCGCGACGCGCTGGCCAAGGTCGAGGCCGACACCGGCGTGCCGGCCGAGATCATCGTCTCGATCCTCGGGGTGGAAACCAGCTACGGCGGCAACATGGGCAGCTACCCGGTGGTCGACGCGCTGTACACGCTCGCGTTCGCCTATCCGCGCACCAACGAGCCGGCCAAGATCGCCCGCGAGAACCAGCGCGAAGCGTTCTTCCGCGACGAGTTGGCGCAGGTGTTCGCGCTCGGCAAGGAGAACGGTTTCGACATCACCACGCTCAAGGGCAGCTACGCCGGCGCGATGGGCTGGGGCCAGTTCATGCCATCGAGCTACCGCGACTTCGCGGTCGACGGCAACGGTGACGGCAAGGTCGACCTGTTCAACGCACTGCCGGATGTGTTCGCCTCGGTGGCCAACTACTTCGTCGAGAAGGGCGGCTGGCAGCGCGGCGGCCCGGTGGTGGTGCGCGCGCGCAAGGCCGACGGCGCGGTCGCGTTCGACCCCGACGGCCTGGAGCCTCGCTACACGCTCGAGCAGCTGGCCGCGCGCGGCTATACGCCGGCCACGCCCGTGACGGGCACGCCGAAGGCGACGCTGTTCACCCTCGACGGCGTGGACGGCAAGGAATACTGGATCGGCTTCAACAACTTCCACGCGATCACCCGTTACAACAACTCGCGCCACTACGCGATGGCGGTGTACGAGCTGGCCGAGGCGATCGCCGGCCGCGACCCGCTCGCCGCACGCAACGCGCTGGGCGACGGCGGCGCATGAGACGCCTGGTGGCCGCCGTGCTGGTGCTCGGGCTCGCCGCCTGCGCAAGCCAGCCGACCAAGCCCGATGCCGGCGCCAAGGCTCCGCCGGCGAGCCCCGCCACCGGGTCCACGACGTCGCCGTATCCGCCCGCGCAGGAGGACCCCTCCAAGCGCGGCGACTACACCGCCGGTGGCCTGTACGCCCCGCACATCAAGGATTCCGCGCCGGGCGAGGACATCGACGTGTCCGCGATCCCGGAGCCGGCGGTCGTCGCCGAGCCGCGCTCGCGCTACGGCAACCGCTCGACCTACAGCGTGCTGGGCAAGAACTACCACGTCATGGACGATGCCGCCGGCTACGTCGAGCAGGGCCTGGCCTCGTACTACGGCAAGAAGTTCCACGGCCGCCGCACCTCCAACATGGAGGTGTACGACATGTACGCCTTCACCGCCGCGCACAAGACCCTGCCGCTGCCCAGCTTCGCGCGCGTGACCAACCTCGACAACAACCGCTCGGTGGTTGTCCGCGTCAACGACCGCGGCCCGTTCCACAAGGGCCGGATCATCGACCTCAGCTATGCCGCGGCGGTCAAGCTGGGCATCACCCGGGCCGGCACCGGCCGGGTCGAGGTGAGGGCACTGCTGCCCGGCGAAGCGCAGTCGCTTCGTGCCGATGCCGCGCCCGTACCGGCGCCGGTCGACACCCGCACGGCCGACATCGCGCCGAGGACCACCATGGACACGCTGGTGGCGGCGCTGCCCGATCGGCCCGCCAGCCTGCCCGCCGATGCCGCCGCGCCGATGGGC